>NVRM01000035.1 GCA_002400885.1 Flavobacteriaceae bacterium | reverse complement strand
TAAATGCATCGCTATAACGACGATGTTTTCGTAGTTTTTTGAAATTTGCTTTCATAGATTCCTGATTTAAGTGGTCAACCTATACCAGGGACATACAATTACTCCCTAGTCCAATGTCTTGGGTCTTGTATCCTGTATCTAGTCATCCTGTATCCTATGTCTAGTCTTCTAGGCCCAATTTAAAATTCATAAAATACCCGTCCTCCATCAGCTTCAGCAATGCGTTTTTTCAAACTATCAGGGAGCGCAAATCGTTCTCCATGCGTTCTTGCTAAAAACTGACTGTATTTTTCGAATTCCACTCCACCAACATAATCAATATAAGAGAGTACTCCACCAGTGTGAATAGGGAATCCTAGCCCTAAAATGGATCCTACGTCTGCATCTTTCGCTTCTTTAAGTACTCCGGAATCCAAACATTTATAAGCATCAATAACCATAGAAAATAATAAGCGTTTCCCTATTTCCTCTTCGTTAAAAGAAGCGTTAATAGGGTAAATAGTCGCCCATTCATTCCAAAGATGTTTTTTCTGGTTGGCTGGATATTCATAAAAACCTTTCCCTTCCTTTTTACCTGTTCTTTGATGGGTGTTTACGATCGTGTTTATAGTTTGTTGTAATGCTTTTTCGTGAGGGGATAACTGTGGGGCTTCACTCATAATTAGCAGCATTAATTTTAAGTTTACTTCGTCTGAAATGGCAAGTGGTCCTATGGGCATACCTGTTTTTTTAGCGATGTTTTCTATCACGGCAGGAGGGATGCCTTCGGACAACATACTGATGCCTTCATTTACGTACTTTCCAAATACCCGTGAAGTAAAAAATCCACGTCCATCATTTACTACAATAGGGATTTTTCTAATTTGTGTCACAAAATCCATCGCGATTGCCAAGGTTTTATCATTCGTCTGTTCGCCTACAATTACTTCCACTAATTGCATTTTTTCAACAGGAGAAAAGAAATGCAACCCTATAAATTGTTGGGGTCTTTTGGACGCTTTCGCTAGCTGTGAGATTGGAATAGTAGACGTGTTGGTAGCGTAAATAACAGGGGCCGCTATTACAGCTTCGGTTTCCTGAGTAATCTTATTTTTTAATGCTTCGTTTTCAAATACAGCTTCAATTATAAAATCACAATCTGACATATCATTTAGGGAATCAGAAGGAGAAATTAACCCCATCAATTTCTTAATCTTGTCTTCTGTTGTACGTCCTTTTGCAAGTTTTTTGTTTTCTTGATTTTTGATGTATGCAATACCTTTATGAGCTGCTTCGAGAGTAACATCATTTAAAATTACATGAATTCCAGCTTTGGCACTTACGTAAGCAATCCCTGCACCCATCATTCCCGCACCGATAATTCCTACGGTATTTGTTTTCTGTATTTCAAATCCTTCAGGCTTGGATTTTCCTTTGGCGGCATCTCCTATAAATACAAAACCAGCTCGGATTATATTTTTAGTTTCCTTACTGAATAATGTACTCACAAAATAGCCTGCTTCTACCTCTAAGCCTTTATCTATGCCGCAACCCGCACCGTAATAGATAGCGCTTAAGGCATTTTTAATATGTGGCATGTTCCCATGTGTAGTTTTGTAGGCCATGGCATTGGAAACACTAAAAAATTCTGTACGACCAGAAACTTGGCCTACGCCCATAGGAGTGTCCGGAATTTTAAAACCCTTTACATCCCATGGTTGTACATGGTTTCCTTGTTCTAGTATCCATTTTTTTGCCATTGCGTTGATGTCTTCTTCAGGAGTACAAATAGCATCTACCAGTCCTTCTTTTAAGGCTTGAGTAGCACTTAGTTTTTTAGATTGTGTAATGTATTGTATCGTTTTTTGAATCCCTATTAAGCGTAAATAGCGTTGGGTTCCTCCGGCTCCAGGAAATAAACCTACGGAACACTCTACCAGTCCAATACGGTTTTTAGGATGATTTGTCATAATCCGATGATGACAGTTTAAAGCGATTTCACAACCACCTCCCAAGGCCATTCCATTAATGGCGGCCACTACTGGTTTCCCGCAAGTTTCTATGGCGCGCATGTTCTTATGAGTTTCCATAAACATGTCAAAACAGTCTTCCTTGGATTTGTTGTAGTTCAAAAACCACTTTAAATCTCCTCCGGATATAAAATCATGCTTCGCAGAATTGATGACAATTCCTTTTACATCTTTATCAGAAATAGCTTTTTGCATGGTCTCAAAGAACTCAGGCATGGTGGTTTCATTCATGATGTTTACAGGAACATTGGCTACATTCCAGGTTACAAATGCAATACCGTCGTGGTCTAGGTGGTAGTCTATATGGTTCATTTTTGTAGCGTTAAAGGTTAAATACGTTCTATGATGGTGGCAATTCCCATGCCTCCTCCTACACAAAGTGTGGCGAGTGCAATGTTTTTATTTTGTCGTTCTAGTTCGTCTAAGGCGGTTCCTAAAATCATACATCCTGTTGCACCTAATGGATGTCCTAAAGCAATGGCACCGCCATTTACGTTTACAATGGATGGGTCTATGTTTAAATTGTCCATAAGTCGGAGTGGAACAACGGCAAAAGCCTCATTTATTTCAAATATATCGATATCATTGACTTGCATTCCTGCATTTTTCAATGCTTTTTTTGTTGCGGGTGTGGGGCCCTCTAACATGATTAGGGGCTCTGAACCGATAACGGCTCCCATGGTAATTTTGGCCCTCGGTTTTAATCCTAATTTTAGACCTATTTCTTTATTTCCAATCAGCATTAATGCGGCGCCATCTACAATTCCTGAGGCATTTCCAGCATGGTGTACATGCTGTATTTTTTCTATTTCGAGGTAGGTGTCGATGGCTGTTTGATCAAATAATAAATCGCCCATTTGTTGAAAAGCAGGTTTTAAATTCCCTAATGTTTCCAAACTCGTGTTTTCTCGGATGTATTCGTCTTGTTGTAATAAGGTAAATCCGTTGATGTCTTTTACGGGGATGATGGAGTTTTCGAAATACTTGTGTTTTTGTGCATAAGAAGCGCGTTGTTGGGATCGTACGGCAAAGCTGTCCAAATCATTCCTAGTATAACCATATTTAGTCGCAATTAAATCTGCCGATATTCCTTGAGGCACAAATTTTCCAAAGGCGGCATTTGGTTCCATTACCCAAGCCGAACCGTCAATACCCATAGGTACTCTAGACATGGATTCTACACCCCCTGCAATGATCAAATTTGACCAACCAGATTTTACCATTGCAGCTGCTTGGTTTACGGCCTCCAAACCAGAGGCACAATACCTGTTTAATGACATGGCAGAAACATGGTTTCCATAACCCGATTCTTGGGCGGCTACCTTGGCTATATTTCCGCCTTGTTCTCCGGCTTGGGTAACACATCCCATGATGATGTCTTCGACTAATAAAGTGTCTAAATTATTTCGAGATTTTAGCGCTTCCAATAAAGTGGTACTTAATTGAACTGGACTTACTTGAGAAAGTGACCCTGATGGTTTTCCAATTCCTCTTGGAGTACGAACGGAATCGTAAATGTATGCTTCCATAAATAGATTGTTTTTAGCGTGATGTATTTTTGGCAGTATGTGTGACCGACTAGTTACAAATATATGTTTTTTTTCGTAAAGAGTAAAGTATCAATTGTTCACGGATTTTTTTCTACAATTTAGCATAAAAATAACACATTGGAAGGGAAGGGCTTGTTAAGGATTAATTTATGGTCGAATTCAAAATTGTAAGATCCATTTAAATGCATTGTGATCTTGGGGACTGTACGCTTAAAGATGTTAGGATACGATATGTTATTCTAAATTAGCATGAAATTTTAAAAGGTATAGAAGATGGTTAAATACATATTGGTATTCTTTCAGTTTGTTTTTAGCATGCTATCTTCCATGTTCAATGAATTTTTTCAGTTGCGTTAGACTGTTTGGTATTTTAATTTTTGATAATGGTAGATGGTTTATGTCTAATTAAAGCTAATTCCTGTCAGGAACTAAAGTTTTTGAATAAATAAATTCAGCCTGTTTATGAAGGTTAATCGGGCTCAATAAGTAGCTCTAAGAAAGGAGTAAGTTTATTTTATTTCCCTAGATTTAACATGTGTTAATAAGGTACAGAAGGCTTGTTTTATGTTTTTTTTACAGGAGTTAAATGCTTTCGTTGAGACACTTACAATAAGCATTATTGGAGGAATTGGGTTTTGAAAATAGAAATAATTTTCATATCCTTGTAGGTGACTGAGTGGTTATATCATTGAAATTCAGCGACTTTTTTAAAGGGTTATTCTTAGTGAACTGTTTTTTTTAGGGGGATATTTAGGATAATTTTAATCAATTAAAAACGATAAAAAAATGAAAAATTTACATGTAGAAGAAACTTTTTATTTTGATTATTCATCAGATATAATTCAAAAAATAGTTCAGAAATTAGCTAGGAAAAAAGGAGAATCTGACCTGGATTTCTCCATAAAAGCATACACATTTATACGTGATTTTTGGCCTTATTATCCATATCGATTTAGCCTTATAAAAGAGGATTGGAAAGCGTCTAAAATTGCCCAGCAAAAAGCAGGGCATTGTTTAGAAAAAAGCATCATTTTAATCAGTGTTTTAAGGTCTGAAAATATTCCTGCAAAATTGGGTTTATCTCGAGTGAAAAATCACATTGCTGTGGAACAAATTGTTGAAAAATTTGGTTCGGATGAATTGGTTCCTCATGGTTATGTGGAAATCTTTTTAGAGGGGAAATGGGTAAAAGCTACCCCTGCTTTTAATAAAGAATTATGTGAAAAAATGGGGGTACATGCGTTGGATTTTGATGGTAAAACCGATGCTGTTTTCCAAGAATTTGATGCCCTAGGCGCCAATTCCTTTATGGAGTATTTGGAAGACTATGGTACTTTTGATACAGTTCCCTTGGAATATATGTTCCAATTAATGTGCGATACGTATCCTCTTCTGTTAAAAAGAGGTGTGAAAATGGGGGATGTTTTAGATTTGTCCTTTTTGTAATTTAAGGACTCCAGAATAGTGAGTGAAAATAGTTATTTATTGTTATGTATTGTAAATCTGATGTATAGTGGTGCTTAATTTTCTTAGAGAATTGCTTTATATAGGTGTATTTTAATGGGGTGTTTTTTGAAATGATTCGCTGATAGAATTCCTATTAATTCGAATAGAAAAGTAGTGGGTAAAGAGGTGAATGTATCTATTTTTGATTTCCTATATTTGTAGGCAACTAAACTAAGAACATCCGTGAAAAAAGATAGAACCGCCACCGAAGAACGTATTTATACTGCCTTTTTAGACTTATTAGAAGAAAAGGGACCTCAAGGAGTTGGGATTAACGCGATTGCCAAAAAAGCGGGCGTATCTAAAGAGCTAATTTATCGCTATTTTGGAGGGATGAAGGGGCTGTTATTACAATTGGCAAAAAAAGGAGATTTTTTCAAATCTATCGTTGATTATGACAGCGATGATACGAGTAAAGAATACCTAAAAAACATTACGGCACAAGGGACAAAGGAATTACGTGAAAATGTGTTGGCTCAAGAATTACTTCGTTGGCCTTTAATTGAGAATAACGAAAATACCAAGGAACTTTTTAAGTTTACAAATGCCCAAGTAGGCGGAGTTTTCCAAGTGGATAAGAATAATAAACCCTTAAATCATGCTTTTCAACTCATGATTGGTGGTTATATTTACTTTACATTACTTTCTAAGTTTAATAAGTCGTTCATTTCTACGGATTTACACGACCCTAAAACGTGGGAAAATTTTGATGAGGCAATTGCACAAACCATTGACTTTTATCATAAAAAAGAAAAAGAATAGCGTCTACATTTATCAGTAATTAATTTAAACAAAACTCAACAATTACTGAACAAATGAAACGGTTTACACTATTAGCGGTCTTATTTTTGCTTAAATATTCGCTAGTTGCACAATCTATTCAACCTTCCAGGACGGTAGGTGATCAATTTTTAAACTTCGATTTCGAATCCTTGTACACTATTAGTAAAGGAAAAGATGGGAAAACTACCCATTGGACCATTCCGAATACCTTAATTCGGTATGGACTAGGGGATACATGGGAAGTGCATTTTTTAATTCCGTTTTCCAAACAAAATCATACAATAAATGATGATAGGGAAGCCAGTGTTTTTGGCTTGGATGCATTTAATATTGGCTTGGCGAAGAAAATATATACACAGGAGGGTTTACGGCCATCTTTGGTATTAATGACACGGGTTACTCTCCCAGGAAGCGATCAGGTTTTAGCTAGTGATAATATAGCGGTCAGAGCTTCTGTTAATTTTGGCTACCGGTTAAATAGCGCTACAAAAATCACCACTAATATTGGATATAAATACAATCCCATTATCGGGAATTGTGCCTATTATATTACATATTTGACCTATAATTTTAATCCCAAATATTATACTTATTTGGAATTGTTGGGTGATTTTGATACCAACGAATTTTTAGGAAATGATATCAATATAGGCTTCGGAAATAAGTTGTCTAAAAAACTGAATTTAGCACTTTCTATCTCTAAAAGTACCGTCCATGATTCTTTTAATTTTGGAGGCGTATTTACCTGGAGTGTCGGGGTTATTTAAATTTAAGACTACAAAAACGACTTTTCTAGCTTAGAAAAGTCGTTTTTTATTCGCCATGCTGTAACACAGGCTGCAAACAATAAAATTTTATTGAATACAGGAGTACTATCGTTATAAATAAATACAATTATCGATGGAGTTCTTTGTGAGTGTGGTCACTTATATAATGGGAAGGATTTGGTGTTAAAGGCAACTAATAGCCCATTTCGAAGGTGTCTATAGTTCGCGATCGTCATGCAGGTATTAGTATTTATAGACTAGTTTTTTAAGGTGTAAGCGTTTTTTTTTATAATCGATAACGGCATTACCTTTTTCTAGAATATCAGCACCTAAAATACCATCTATGTGGCCCTCGGACTGTTGTTCTAATGCGGTGTTTACATGGCCTAGGTCAAAAACAACCAAGGTGATTGCCTTGTATTTCCAATCTTTTATTTTGATGCTGTTTTTGTGGGATATTTTGGTTTCCATATCCACTGCACCGGCTCCTGCAGCTTTGGTATCTGTATCTTGTACTTTCAACTTGAATTTTTCAATGCCCTCAAAGCCTACACATGAACTAGACGCTCCGGTGTCCAATATAAAACGTCCTTTTATACCGTTTATAGTGGCTTTTAACTCCAAGTGTTTGGTCGCCATAGTGCGTAGTTTTATAGAGGTGTATCCTTTTCTTTTTAAGATATATTTCAAGCGCATGTTCATTGTTTTAAAACTCAAATTTACTGTTTTCTACCGTAGAAAAAAAAGCTAGTAATAAGTAACAAAAAAGCACTGCCAATAATCCAATATTTTGATGTTTTATTAGGGTGATTATCAAGCTGTCCATAATAAGAAAACCCAGCCCAATAGTAAGGTGATTTTTTTAAGTGATATATTTTACTGTCAGAGAGGTATTCTTTTTTTGATAACTGTAAAGCTGCGGCTGTATGAGATGTTTTTTTAAGTTGAATGTAAAATCTGCTCATCAATTGGGCGGTTGATTTATCATTCACTTCCCATTGGGAAACAATGCTGTTTTGCACACCAGCATATAAAAAACCTCTGGCTAAGCTCAAGACTCCTTCACCTTTAATAATAGGGCCAACATTAGTTTCACAAGCACTTAGAACGATCAGTTGGGTGTTAAAGCGCAAGCCGTATAGTTCTGTTAAATACAAGGTGTTATCCGAAAATTCTATAGACGGAGGCTCTTGAAATGTTCCACTGGATGCATGGGTTGCCAAATGTAGAATACCGGTATTATCTTGCTGTTTTAAAAAGTTTTCCTTGCTAGCTTCTGCTCTTAAGAATATGGTTCCACCCATTGTTTTATGGAGGTTTTCTGCCTCTGTTATCGTATTTTCTAATGCGGGACGTTTACTTTTTTTTGTGTCAAATACAGGGAAGAAGCCCGTAAATGAATGCTGAATGGGGGCTGTTTTATGCCTGCGCATTATTTGAATGGATGTATTGTAAGTGAGTTCCGATTGCAGTAATAAATAGGGCATTTTTGAAAAGTCAAGATGTTGTGTAGGACTACTGAGTAAGGCATCAAAAGGAAGTAATCCGATGGCTGCATCTGGAATAACGACCAGGGATGTATAGTGATGGTTTTGAAGTTCAGGAGCTAATAGTTTGAGATATAATTGATGTGCTAGCCGTGTGTAATACGGGATATTCTGCTGTATTTTCCTGCCTCTGTCACTTGAAAAAAGCGCATAAAAACGACCGATGTCTTCTTGTAATAAGTCTTTGTTTTCTATTTTTCGAAAACTAAGGGCCCTGTTTGTTGCTATAGAGAATACGTATACCGATTCCGAACCAACAAAATATTCGAGGACTAATTGTTGTTCGTTTACTAAGAGTTCCTCTAAGTCTATTTGTTTAATTTCGGTAGGTGTATTGAAAATTTCCGGATGTTTTTCACGGATTTCCTGTGTCAGGACCTGTAAATTATTAGTCAGTATATTGAGCTTGTTATGGATGTTTTTTAAGTGAAGAATATCGGCTGTACCTTGGTTTTTTTCGGCGAGCATACGCTGATGTAAAAGTTGACTTCGGCGTAGTTTGAGTGTGGATTCCCTTTTGAAATACAGGTTCGAACTTGCTGATTTGATAGATTGTTGCCTCAATTGATCACTTACAATACGTGCCTTGCTGTTTTCGGAAATGTTTAAGGCAGCAAGTGCGTAACTTACTTCTTTTGAGGATTGATATAAAAGGTAGTAGGCTGCTATGATCTTCTCGCTTAAGGCATTGTTTTCTGCCATTAATCTTATTTTGGAGACATCCGCTATCAACGTTTTTTTTAGGTTTAAATTCGCTTTAAGTCCGTTTTTATAATGCTGAATGGCTGCTTTAATTTCTCCTTTTTGATTGGAAATATCTCCCAAAGCCTCGTGGATAGTTTTGAGGGTATTATCAACGGTTAAAAAGGGGATTGTTTGTTTTTTTAAGCAGTCTAGAAATATTTTTTCTCCTCTTGTGACCTGATTTCGTCTGACATAAAAAGCTGCGAGATTTATACTCGATTTTATGAATTCTCTACTTTTTGGACCCTTTTCTTCTAGGGCTATAGATTGTGCTTTTTTATACGCTGAGAAGGCTGCTTTAAACTGTGCTTGTTTTTCAAAATACACGGCCTCTATGCTTGCAAGTTTTTGTGCTAGTTCTTTATTGTTTGGGTTTATTAGCAAGGATTTTTTTGCATAGTCTACTGCTTTTTCTACATTGTTTAAACGTAATTCTACGAGGGCAAGATTCCCTAAAACACGTCCCTTTTGAACTTTAGTTATGTCCTTTAATCCCATGATTTTTTCCAATAGTTTCTTGGCTTTTTTATAGAAACCTTTTGATTGGTAAAGAATGGAAAGATTATTGTAAACAGCGGCTAGTTTTCTAGTGTTTTCTTGTTTACTAGCCATGGTTTGTGCTACTTTTAACAGGGTTTCTGACCTTTCGAAAGCACCTAATTTTGTATAGTTATTAGCCATAGGAAGTAGGCAGTATTCTAGGATGTCATAGTGTAAAAGTTGTTCTGATGTATAATAATGAAAGGCTTTTTCGTAAATCTGAACTGATTTTGAAAGTTGTCCTATTACTTTTCGTTGGTAGGCATGTTGAATTTGGAAGTGTAACCAAGCAATTTTTTCTGCACTAGTTTTTGGACTGCGCCATAACTGCTGTTCTGTTTCTTTAAATAGATATAAATTTTCCGTGCTAGGTTTTGTTGAAAACACCGCTATTTGGGCATAGATATACCCCTCTAAATTATCGTTTTTTTGAAATGGGTTCTGGGTAAGGTCTCCGCTATTTTGAGCGGTGAGTATTATTGAGAATAAACAGAAAAACACAGGATAATAAGGTTTCATAAACACGGTTTAAAACTTCCAGATAGCGTAAAAATGCAATTGCCCATGTGGACGGTTGAACAGATAGATATAACGTGCACCTAGGCTAGGTCCAATACGCGAAGCACCTATGGTAAAGTCTCCGAAAACACCGTAATTTATATTTTTAAAAGAGTGTTCTGTATTGCTTGTTTTACGATTGTTTAGCTCTTGTATTGGCGCTCCTTTGATGCCTTTTTGATACTGGTAAAACGATTCGCTATTGGTGGTGGTCACTTTTGTTGTATAATCCAAAGAAAGCTGTCCGCCTATTCCTAAACCTAAAATACCGTTTACGTTGTATCTAATAGACGCGGGTACTATCACTATTTCCATTTGTTCTGTGACTTGTTTTTGCATGCTTTCTTTGAGTACAGAATTATACAGGCCATCTGGTGAATCTATGTTTTCTATGATCTGTTGCTGGCTGTTTGTTTTGGAATAGGAACTGCTGGAAAGCATTAATTCTGCCTGTGGATACCATTTATATGCTTTGTAAGTAGCTATGGTGGCTCCGATAAAATAACTCTTGGAATCGTCTACGTCTAAGATATAATTATATCCAGCTTTTGCTCCAATGGATATACCAGGGAGGAATCTAGAAGTGGTGGAATTAGTGATAATGGGCTCGTTTTTGTCAAAAATAATGGCTGTTTTACTCCTGGATTTAATTTTGTGAAATTTTTTACCGAATTTTAAAGAATACTTCACAAATCCCTTGGTTGAATCTTTATCTTTTACCCCTTTTTGTTCGGTACCTGGAAGGTAAATATTTTTAAATTGAAAGGAAATTTTATCAGCGTAAAAAACGGTATCCATACAACTATAACGTACTTTTTTACCTTTAGGGCAGATAGGTACTTTGGGATACATATCAATAATTTTGAGTGTCGTTTTGTCCAACATTGGTGGAATATCTACATTTAACTTAATAAGCCTTGCAGGACCTTCTCCATTATTTTGAAAACGCACCTTGTATTTTAAGCGCTTAAAACGCAGTAATCTGTAGTTTAAAAAAGTATTATACACGGCCATTTTATTGGGGTCGTGAGAAGTAACAATTTCCATTTCTTTTGTTTTAATTTGATGCGCATCACTACCGCGGTCAGGTACATATACACTCCGTATGGAAATGATGGCAGAAGTGTCTTTTAACATTTCAGGAGTGGTTTTAAATGTTAAAAATATATTGCGTTCTTCAAGGGGACTAACGTCGTTTACGTTCCAAACCCTAACATCAGAATATGTTTTTTTTGCATCCGAAAGTGTGGCTGGTAAATTTTGATATAGGGTATCGTTTTCCAGGTCTAGTTCAGGGAATATGTACTTAATTCCTGAAGAGCGAATAATAGTTTCTTTAGAAAGGTACGTATAGGCGAGTGGCTGTAATTCTTCTTCCTGTTCGTTGTGGTAAGTACGCACTTCTAACAATTCAAAATTTTTGTTTTTGTATTTCAGCTCGTTGTAAAATAGATATATTTTTCCTCGGCTAGGAATGTTGGATGTATTGCCGTAGCTAATTACAAATTCTAGAGCTTGATTAGGAATGGGATCCCTATTCGTAATGAGCCTAAAACCATCATGTAGTGTATTTAAATGATGGACGTCGCTATCAGAAATAGAGGAAACATCTCTTGTGTTTTCTAATAATTTGGGCCTGGTAGTAGGAGGGAGCCCATCGTCGTAATTATTGGTAAGAGACAGGCGAACCGTGTGTTTTTTAGCCTGTTTAAATTGATGTTTTGGGCTTTTTTTAAAACTATAATTACCATCACCAAACTCCCAAAAGTAAGTGTAAAATGCCTTTGGAGCTCCGGCAATCTGTCTCAGTGGTGGTGCCACAGCTCTTAATACAAAATGATCTTGAACTTGTTCATATTCAATAATTGCTTTTCGAGGAATACTGTCCTGTTCTATTTCTTGCGAAATCACTGAAATAGAAACGATTAATAACAGGAGTAGGATGTTCGATTTTTTCAAAATTGTAGGTTTAGAATGTTAGAAGGTACACGTTTTTGTTGAGATTCACAATTTAGGTGTTTCTGAGATTACTGTTTTTCAAAAAAGAGTTGGATTGTTTTTGTGACATTGAACACTTGTAAATTAAGGTGTTATGGGTTGATGGTTTAATTTTATACGCTCTTCTTTATCACGTATCGTCTTAAGAATCCTGGTTTATAAATGAATGAGCAGTATTCAATACTTCTATTATATAAACACCCTTGCAAATCTTTCGAAATGCAAGGGTATTTACAAGGTTCTTATGATTGGTATTACTATTAAGGCAGATCATTTATTAAGGTCTCCAAGGCTGCTTGGGTGCTTGGAACTAAGCTAGTAATTACGGCTATATGTTCATCTACCACTGTATTTCCTTGGATGGCGTAATGAAGTACTCCATCGATCTCTGCCACTACAATTATATGTATTTTTTGTCCAATTGGAATCATTCCATAATGTTCTGTAAATAAATCTAATTCCGTGTTATACGTATCCATACTTGCTAAGGCGGATGGTTCTCCATCATAAGACAGGTAAACCGCGCAATTACTTGAATCAAATCCTTCTGGAACATCTACATAAATCCTAGTTTTCGGACCTGCATAACTGTACCATCGATCTAAATTTGTCCAACCAAAACTCCCTATTAAGTATCTATAAGAAATGATTTTTCCATTTTCATCATCGATTATATTGGCCTTGTCCACTTTTCCATCATCATTTTCATCTGCTTCTATCCAATCACAATCGGCGTCTATACCATCACATTTATCAGTGGCTGTTCCTTTTTTAAAGATGTTCATTTGTCCATCAAAATCCTCTAAGTCTATAGGTCTAGAAGTTACGGTAGCTTGAGCCAGAAGTTCTAACTGTAGATTACCTTGAGTTCCATTGATAAAAAATTCTCCTGCCGATTGTAAGATTTCCTTATCTCCATTGGCGTGTTTTCCTAAAGTGGAATTATCTTTTAATAGCATGTCTGCTTTGTTGTAAATCTCTAATAATGCTACGCTAATAGTTCCTGTTACTGGAGTTCCATTCAAACCAAAAGCATTGGCTGGAAAATACACAGTTGTTCCTTGACTTCCAGTAATCATACCTCCTGAGGCAGCATCTATTTCAAAATTTTCTACAGCATCTGTTCTGTTTTTTAAGAAGCGTTCTAAAAGCGCTTCACCATCAGCTTGTGGGCTTACTGGAAGGTCATCATTATCGTTTTTTAAACAACCCGAAAGAGCGGCTGCTATACATATTACTCCTAAAATGTTTTTTATTGTTTTCATAATTTCTACATTATTATTGGCGAGATGCCATTGTTAATTATTGTTTTTTTATCAATTTAAATTCTTGAATACTTGTCCCGCTAATGCGTTTTATTAATTGTCGGGATTCTTGTAGTGTAAAGGTGCTTCCGCTGGCATTAAACCCTTTTCCTGCAACTGACCAGGTGTATTTGTATAGCGTTTTGTTTTGCTTTAATTCCTCCGAGGAGATGGCATAGGATTTTATTGTACTACTTATTACGATTTCCCCTTGGCTTGCCATTTTTAAGAAGTACTTAGCCTGTTCTAAACTGTGGGTGGTTCCAGTGATTTTGATTCCTTTACCTATAACTTCCCATTCGTAAATTTTAAAATAGGATTTGTTGTGACTTGCTGTTTCTGCTTGTAAGGATTGTACCATAACTCCTATTACAATGAGCATCATTAATTTTTTCATAATTTCTAATTTTAAGGTTTCTACTACGATATCAATTTCTCAGAATTTTGTGACCCCATTGGTTTCTTTTGTTTTTTACGGACTCGAAAAATATTCCTGACTTGCCCTTATATCAATAGCGGATAAATTTTGTTACCTTTAAATCCTAAATAATTTTAAAAAACATTCCTATTGGCAGTCAAACACAAGGATCATAGATATATAGAAGCGCTCGTAGAAAACGATGCGCGGGTACTCTCTGAATTGTATCAGAGATTTACGCCCAAAGTCCAGCGTTATATTTCTAAGAATAATGGTAGTTATGACGATGCTCAGGATATTATTCAAGAGAGCTTGATCACTATATATCATCAAGCAGTTGAAAAAAAATTACTGCTAACCTGCCCTTTCGATGCTTATTTTTTCTTGATTTGTAAGCGGAAATGGTTGAACGAATTGCGAAAAAAAGGACATAAAGAGGTAACATTTTTAGATGAAATTACATCTATAAGTAAGCTGGAAATGGACCAGGTAGAGGACACTATGTTGTACGAACAAAAAAGAGCATTGATCGCGACCATGTTTTTACAATTAGGCCTTAAATGTCAAGAAATTATCAAGGCGGCATTTACCTTAAAATCCATGGAGAAAGTAGCAGAAAAATTAGGGATAACCTATGGTTATGCTCGAAAAAAGAAATCGCAATGCATAGGGCAATTGACCAAACTTGTTCGGAATACTGCGGAATTTGACCAATTAAAAAACGACTGAGATGAAGGAAGAAATATATAGCTTATTTGAAGCCTATTTACAAGGCGAATTACAAGGAGAGGAATTAGAATCGTTTGAAAAAAAACTGGAAAAAGACACTGAGTTTAAAGCGAATTTTATGGCCTATACCGAGGTGGAACAATCGCTAAAATCTAGCATGGGACATGCTAGTGAAGAACAAGCGTTACGGGCCACTTTAAATAGTTTTAGGAACAAAGAAAATGAGACTGAAAAAGGGAGTGTTTTTAAACTGAAAAGCTATGTATGGATGGCGGTAGCAGCAAGTGTTTTACTCTTGTTTTCTGTGTATATTTATAAGGCTACTGATACGCCTAGTTATACAGAATATGCCTTGCATCAACCCTTAGAGACAGGAACAAGAGGGACTTTGGATAGTAATGCTAAAGCTGCCGAGAAAGCGTTTAATTCAAAAGATTATACAACTGCAGTAAAGGAGTTAAGCGTATTATTAGCTAAGGATCGAGGAAATGTAGAATGGCAATTGTACTATGGTATATCCTTGATAGAAATTGATAAAATTGCCACAGCTGTAACCATTTTGGGACCTATAAGTAGTGGGAATTCTGTGTACAAATATACAGCACAGTGGTACACCGCTTTGGGCTATCTTAAATCCGGTAAATTGGAATGGTGTAAAGGTGTTTTAGAAGAGATGCCTTTAGAAGCTGCTGAATTTGAAAAAGCGCAGGAATTATTGAGGAAGTTGTAATCTAGAAGCAATACAACTGTCTTTTTTTTCCAAATAAAAACCTACATTTGCTCCATGATAATTACCGATACACACGCACATTTATACAGTGAACAATTTGATGAAGATAGAGGTGCCATGATGCAACGTGCATTTGATGCCGGTGTACGTCGTCTTTTTATACCTGCGATTGATATGGAGAGCTATGACAGCATGATTTCTTTGGAAAAAGCATATCCTGATAATGCCTTTTTATTGCTAGGATTACACCCTACTTATGTAAAAGAAAACTACCAGGAAGAACTTGATTTTATTGAAAAAAAATTGAGAGAACGTTCTTTTTATGGGATTGGAGAAATAGGTATCGATCTATATTGGGACCGTACCTTTTTTAAACAACAACAAGAGGTTTTTAAAACTCAAATTCAATGGGCAAAAAAATACAAGCTACCCATAATTATTCATTGTAGAGATGCTTTTGATGAAGTTTTTGAAGTGTTAGAAAGTGAAAAAGGGACTGATTTATTCGGGATTTTTCATTGTTTTACAGGGAATTTAGAACAAGCGAAAAGGGCAGTTTCGTATAATTTAAAACTCGGAATTGGGGGAGTGGCTACCTTTAAAAAGGGGAAGATAAACAAGTTTCTAAACGAAATTCCATTGGAAAATATCGTATTAGAAACCGATGCGCCTTATTTAGCGCCAACACCCTATCGCGGGAAGCGAAATGAGCCAAGCTATATTGTAAAAGTTGTGGAAAAATTAGCTGATATTTATCAAACCACTCCCGATGAAATAGCAGAAGTAACGACTAAAAACTCAAGAGATATTTTTGGAATCTAAGGACGTAGCATATTGTAAAACACCCATTGGTTTGGTGACTATTATTGGCAATGCCGATGGGATTTCTAGTATTACAGTGTCGGATAACGAAGATGATTTTAAGGAGGAAATACCTCCGAATTTACAAGATTGTGTCCAACAATTGACCGAATATTTTGCCAAAGAACGTACTTGTTTTGATTTAAAACTTCATCCTAAAGGTACGGAGTTTCAGAAAAAAGTATGGAAGGCTTTATTAGAAGTTCCCTATGGGAAAACACGATCTTATTGGGAACAATCCAACCATTTAGGAAATGTAAAAGCGATTAGAGCTGTAGCATCAGCCAATGGAAAGAACCCTTTGTGGATCGTAATTCCCTGTCATAGAATCATCGGTTCCGATGGTTCATTAACTGGATATGCTGGAGGGTTATGGCGTAAAAAATTCTTATTGGAACTCGAGTGTCCTAGTGGACAATTGGAATTGTTTTAGCCTTGTTGTTTTTCGTAAAAAAAAGAGAAGTAGCTAAACTAAATTGCACTACGAATTTAGTGAAGTACTTCCCTTTATGCCTCTTCGTTTTAGTGTTATTAACAATCAATCAATAAGAAATAACTAAAACAAGAGGGTATTCATTTGTTTTTACATAAACGTAACAACACCGTTGGTTACGTCATATACAGCACCTACGATTTCTATTTCGTTAGCACGTTCCATTTCAGCTAAAATTGGGCTGTTTATACGTATCTTATCAATCGATAATTTCACGTTTAATACGGCTGTTTTTTCAATGCCAATTGTTTCTTCTAGCTCTTTTTCTTGTTTTATGATTTTTACAGCGGGTTGTATTTTTTCTAGCAAGCTGGTAATATTTCCAAGTTGTACATCTTGATATGCAGCAGTTACAGCACCACATTTGGTGTGTCCCATGACTACAACAATTTTAGATCCTGCTACTTTACAGGCATATTCCATAGAACCTAAAATATCGGTATTTACGATGTTTCCGGCCACTCTTACACTAAATATGTCACCGATACCTTGATCAAAAACGAGTTCTGCTGGAACTCTAGAATCGATGCAGCTTAGGATGACAGCAAAAGGAAATTGTCCAGTACTTGTCTCTATCACTTGGTCCTTTAAATTACGTTGTGCTTTTAGGTTTTGAGCAAAGCGACTGTTCCCATCCACTAAAATATTATGTGCGTCCTTAGGCGTTAAGTTGTCTTGAATCAGTTTTGTTTGAGTTCTCATAGTATGTGTTTAAATAAATTATTGTCTGTGTTCTTTAATCCATGCGATACAATCATCAAAATCTGTAAATAGCTGCTCTTTTGGAACAAGGTCAGGAATAATATCTATGCGTTCTAATAAGTATTGAGGCTGTTCTAATAGATCTACTAACAATACTTTTTTATCTTGTTTTACTAGTTCAGCTATGGCATCTTCTAAGGCGTATAATCCAGATTGATCTATGTATTGCATACGGTCCATTCGGATTACTATGGTATGTGCTGTGTCTGGAATTTGCCTCATTAATCGTTGGAAATCACTGGTCGATCCAAAGAATAAAGGGCCTTTTATATGTTTGATAAATACTTCTTCCTTTAAGTTTTCTGGAAAGTTTTTTTCATCTGCCCATGCGGTTTCTTTTTTAAGTGATTTTACATCTGATTGTTGGGCTGTTAAGTCTCCAATCTTTTTCATAAACATTAAAGAGGCGATTACTAAGCCTATTCCTACAGCGTACACTAAGTTCCAAACCGATGATAATACCATTACAATAAGCATAATAATAACTTCTGGTCTTGGCATGTATGGGATGGCTTTTAATCCTTTATAATCCATTACTCCAATCCCTACAGTAATTAAAATTCCTGCCAATACTGCAGCCGGTATTTGCGAGGCGATTGGGCCTAAAGCAAGTAGAATTATTAACAATAAAACACCAGCAACCATTCCTGATAAGCGGGTTTTTCCTCCTGCGTTTATATTTACAACCGTTCTGATGGTGGCTCCAGCTCCAGGGATCCCTCCAAAAATGGCGGCGATACTATTTCCTATTCCTTGACCTATTAATTCTCGGTTAGGATTGTGCTTGGTTTTTGTCATGTTATCTGCTACTACCGAGGTCAGTAGCGAGTCTATAGCTCCTAATAATGCTAAGGTTAGCGCCGTAAATACATAAGGAGTAATACTGCCAAAACTAAACTCGGTGAATATTGCGAAATTTGGCAATGGTATTCCACTTGGGATTTCTTCTATAGGTCTATAGTTTAGGTTGAATCCCATGGCTATTCCTGTCATAACCAATAGTGCAACTAGTGTACTTGGTACCTTTGTCGTGATTCGTTTGAATCCATAAATTATAAAAATAGTTCCCAGGGCCAATAATAATTCCAGCCAGTTGATGTTTTGTAAAGCGCGGGGTAATATTTTTAATGTTCCAATAACTCCGGAAGCATCTTTTCCAGCGAGTGTTTGAGCTTCTTTATTGACTTGATCAGTTGTGATGTAGCCTGCTTTTTTAATCGTTTCTTTAAAATTATCTAGCACCAATATTCCTTCGCCAGCTTCCTCTTTTAAAATATTATCTAAGATTACCTCATGGGCTTGCGGTTTGTATTCAGTAACATAGGCGGTATCTTCTTTTGGGTAATACCCAATAGATGGGAGGATTTGTGTTATTAAAATTATGACTCCAATAGCAGTCATAAAACCGGAAACAACCGGGTAGGGAATGTATTTAATATATTTTCCTAAACCAATAAGTCCCAAGCCTACTTGGATGATTCCTGCGAGTAAAAACACCGTTAATATAGCGGGTAACGCCTTACTTATGTCTCCATTAAAACTAGCAACGATTCCTGCTATTACCACCATACTTACAGCTGTCATTGGAGCGGTTGGTCCTGATATCTGAGTATTTGTACCTCCAAAAAGTGCAGCAAAAAAGCTGACAAATATGGCGCCTATAAGCCCCGCACTTGGACCCAATCCAGAACTTACCCCAAAGGCAAGTGCTAAGGGTAAGGCTACAATACCGGCGGTAATTCCACCGAATACATCTCCTTTAAAATGTTTGAAATTAAAAAACTTCTTCATAAATCTATCTTAATTTAATTGAATGCAGGAAACAACTGTTGTTTTTTATCGATGTTTCGTTGCATAGGTATTTCTGTATAATATTGCGGTTCATAAATGATTTAGGAACCTTATTCTTTTACTTAATAACGGTATTGCTAAAGGGAGGAAACGTTTTTTCTAGCATAACAAGTACCTATCCGATACCTGTTTTCTAGACTGTCTGTGTTATTTTTTTAAAAAATTAAAAACCATTTCAGAATAAAATTCTGTGATTGCTTCACTGTCCTTGCCTTTGTCTGTGAGCTTAGGTAAATGTTTTCCAAAATAATTTTGTTGATGAGCGCCCTCTATAACGGTTGAGATAAGCATGTGTGGGAATTTAAAACTTGGTTTTATTTCCAATACGATATTACTTAGCCTTTGGACAACACCTACATAGGCCATAAAGCAACCACGGTTGTTTTCTTCATCTACATTTTTTGTGTGGTATGCTTTTACAGACTCTGAAAATATGATCTCACTTAATAAAACTTCGTTGATGTAACCAAAAGAATTATCCTCCTTTACTTGCTGTGTTATAATAAGAATGGACTTCTTTAATCGCTCGGTTGGTGATGCAATGTTCGTGGTTGCGAATACCAATCTATATTCTATCCAAGACCAATACCAACTGGTTAAATAGACTAGTAAGCTGTGTTTGTTTTCAAAATAACGATAGATGGAACTCTCGTTGGATTGAATGTGTTTTCCTAATTTTCGAAAGGTGAAATCCTCAAAACCAATCTCATGAATCAATGTGATACTATTCGATATTATCTTTTGCCCTAAGGCAGAAGAGTTTGGATCTTTTGAATATAATTCAGGTCCAATTTGAATTTGAATGTATAGATTTTTCATGTAGAATAATTTAATTGCGTGCAAATATAATAGTATTACTATTAAGTTTAATAGTTTTATTGTTAAATTTTTGTAAATACCAAGGGTTTATAGGGGTATTACTATGGTTTACAGGCCTGTTAAAGTAGTTGTTTGCGAAATAAGTAGCCACTCGTAACAGGTTGTTTGTTGCTGACTACGGTAAATAGTCTTCTTGTTTTATGTGCATTTTATGTCTTGTCTTTTTATTCCTACTTCCAAAATCAACTAAATTAGACATACTTAGGTGCCAATAATCCCGTGCTGTACCTAGATTTATATCCCTGCGCACTCTTTATCTCTTGTTTATATTATTTTCTTTTCCCAGAAGTATTATTCTCTCCGCTCTTCTACTTATCTTTGCCACATAAATTACTACATGAGCATTACATTACTTTCGTCACCTTTACAAGGTTTTACAGATTTTAGATTTAGAAACGCCTTTCAAAAGCATTTTGGAGGCATCGATACTTTTTACGCACCATATATCCGTTTGGATGGAAAGTCTGTAATTAAATCGTCTTATAAACGAGATTTGGCACCAGAAAACAACGAAGATATTCATCTAATTCCC
The DNA here is from genome assembly GCA_002400885.1 of Flavobacteriaceae bacterium. Classification (GTDB taxonomy): domain Bacteria; phylum Bacteroidota; class Bacteroidia; order Flavobacteriales; family Flavobacteriaceae. The sequence goes on along the minus strand of NVRM01000035.1, from coordinate 4,048 downwards.
CAAGTAATGACTAACAACGCCGATGGATTTTTATTGGTGGTGAAATACATTCAGGAATTGGGGTATAAAGAATTGAATTGGAATTTAGGATGCCCTTATCCTATGGTTACCAAACGCGGAATGGGCTCAGGATTAATTTGTGATCCCGAAAAAATCGATGCTATATTAAAAAGAGTTCACAACGAAACGGATGTGATAGTATCTATGAAGATGCGTATGGGCTATGAGGAGCCAACCGAAATTTTAAAGGTGTTTCCTATCTTAGAAAAATACCCTATTAAAAATATTGCAATTCACGCACGTATCGGAAAACAGCTGTACAAAGGCGGTGTTAATTTAGATGCTTTTCAGGACTGTATTGACGCGAGTAGGCAAAAAATATATTACAATGGAGACATTACGTCGGTTGAAAAATTTAAGGAGATGCAAGTACGTTTTCCTTCTGTTGATCATTTTATGATAGGTAGAGGACTTATTTCAGATCCATTTTTACCGAGTATGATTAAAAATGACACACTAGAGTATCCAGAAAATAGATGGGATACTTTTAGAGCATTTCACGACGAGCTATATCAAGAATACGATGCTGCTTTGTCTGGTCCCGTACCTATACGAATGAAAATGTTAGGGTTTTGGGAATATTTTTCTCAATCGTTTTCAGATCCAAGGAAAACATATAAAAAGATTAAAAAAACGGGGAATGCTAAAAATTACCACAAGGCAGTAGCTGCTATTTTTTCTGAGCTATAAGTCCGTATAAAACTTTATTTATAGATTGGAGAATACGGGTATTTTTGTTTAGGAAACTTAAAATACCTGTCTTCTGTTTTCTGTTGGTTTTTCTTCATATCTGTGTTTTATAGTTAATGAATACTTTTTTTTGGGCTTAATTATGACTGAATGAGCTTATTATGTTTTTTATAGTTGCTGTACTTAAAATTTAAAAATCAAGGCTTTTTAATTTAGTTTCACATATTTTTTATATCTTGAAGTGAAAATAATTATTTTTTTCTTTAAAATAAGTATCTTTTAAAACGCCCCTAGATGAATGTACATATTAAAAATACACGAATTTCAAGCCCCCTTATTTTTGGTTTTTCAATTATTATTGTATTAGTAACTACCGTTATTGCGGTATCCTTACTTCATTCTAAAAAAATAACAGAAGTAGAAAAACGTATATTTCATACCCATCAAATACTAAATAATCTTAAAAATATAGAAACTAGTTTGCTCGATTTGGAATCGGGTCAAAGGGGCTATATTATTACGGGTGATTTGGGTTATTTAGAGTCACACTCCCAGATGCTTCGTAATTTTGATATGAAAATTGAGGGTTTAAAAAAATTGGCATCGGATAATAATCCTCAATTATTGAGAATTGAGAAGTTGAAAAACTTAATTGATTCCAAAGTCGTACTGTTAAATAATACGATTGCTATAAGAATTGAAAAAGGATTTACTGCGGCAAAAAAGCGTATTGAAGCTACTGAAAATAAAGAGGTAATGAATGGTATTTGGAAACAAATTTCCGAGCTCAGAGACGAAGAGAAGAGTGTATTATTCAGTACAGTATCAATCCGACGTGAGGCGGAAAAAAACACCACTTACATCCATGTTATCTTGTTGTTTATTAGTGTTATTATCATCGTAGTGGTGGGGCTGTTAATCATTCGCGCGGTATTAAAGCCTTTGCAATTATTACAGGAAAATATCGCTTTGGCTGAGCAAGACAATCTCGGCTTTAAAGTAGGAATTACTTCTAAGAATGAAATGGCACAATTATCCTATGCTTTTCAAGAAATGCGGACCCTGCTAAAAAACACCAGTGAATCAAGAGCGCGTTTAGAAGAAGAATTATCCTCGAGAATATCAACAGAAAAGAATTTATTAAAGATTAAAAATAGTTTAGAAAAAAGTGAATTAGCTTTGATTGAAAGCAATAAAACAAAAGATAAATTTTTCTCTATAATTGCTCATGATTTGAGAAATCCATTCAATGCTATGTTGGGGTTTTCGAATCTTTTAATGGACGATTTTAAGATGCTTTCAGAGGATAAAAAACTATATTATTCTAAAATAATTCATGTAAATATAGAGAGTACATATAGTCTTTTAGAAAATTTATTACAGTGGTCTCGTTCTCAGATTCACGAAATCAAATTTATACCTGAGGAGGAAAATTTATACCTGTTTTTTAATAAAGTGATTAAGTCACTTCGACTTCCTGCCGAATTAAAATCTATTGTTATTAAAAATGAAATACCTCAGGACATCTTAATTTCAGTAGATGAGAATATGCTGTCTACCATTATTAGAAACCTTATTGGGAATGCATTAAAATTCACTGATAATGGCGGTGAAATTACAGCCTTTGCAAGACTAAAAAACAGTGATGATGAGGGGGGATTTGTAGAAGTAGTGATTAGTGATACGGGGAGAGGTCTTTCAGAAGATGTTATTTCAGAGTTATTTACGGTGTCTCATAATAAATCTACCATAGGTACGGCAAATGAACGAGGAACAGGCTTAGGTTTGGTCTTATGTAAGGAATTTGTAGAAAAACACGGGGGTACTATTTGGGTGGAATCAGAATTAGGTAAAGGAGCTAGTTTTTATTTTACCTTACAAAAAGCGTCTACATTAGTGCTTTAATTAGAAGGGATTTATGAACATTGTAGTTGTTGGTTTTAATTGAGAATAACAAATGGTGTACACAACAAATATAGAGTTAACTCGTTTCAAAAATCATGAACACATATACTCCGAAATCTTATAGTAAATTAGAAGAGAACATTAATATAGCATCCCATGGTGTTGGGTTCTTATTGAGCATAGTTGCGTTGGTTGTATTACTGTTAAAAGCAAGTAAAACAGGGAGCGCAATAAGTATTGTGAGCGTCAGTATTTACGGGGCTAGTTTAATCATTTTATATGCAGCATCTACCTTGTATCATGCAGCGAAAACACCCAAGCTTAGAGAACGTCTTAATATTTTTGATCACGCTTCGATTTATGTGCTTATTGCAGGTACTTATACCCCTTTTACATTGTTGGTTTTGGAGGGTTGGGTCGGTTGGACAATCTTTGGTGTTAGTTGGGGAATCGCCTTGTTAGGTGTGATTTTAAAATTATTTTATACGGGACGTTTTGACCGTGTTTCTACCATTTCATATGTGGTTATGGGTTGGGTCATTGTGTTGGCTATAAAACCGCTTATGGATACGATGGCTGTGGATGGTTTGTGGTGGTTATTGGCTGGTGGGTTGAGTTATACCATTGGGGCATTGTTGTACAGTATTCATAAACTACCTTTTAATCATGCCATTTTTCATTTTTTTGTRCTATTTGGAAGTTTGGCGCATTTCATTGCGATATACTGCTTTGTMGTATAGCKYCTTCTTTTTNATTTTTTWNAGNTCTTAAGTTTGTATATTGTCAAAWAAACNTAAAAGATATGCATAAGTCTATATMCGYYTTRTTGTTACTTRTWRTRCTYTCATTTACAGTGATTAGTTGTGATTCRTCRCGCGARAATAAGSMYGTAAAATTGAATCATAAAACYGTACTRTATCATCCAGAAGATGATGCACAGGCTCAAATAGACAAGGCKGTWRYAAAGGCGAATCTAGAAGGAAAGCATGTGTTGTTGCAAATAGGTGGTAACTGGTGTGGATGGTGTRTYTTRTTTGATAAWAAAGTAAATRATACCCCWGTTTTRAAAGCCRTGATTGCTACAAATTTTGTGGTATATCACTTAAATTATAGCAAAGAAAATAAAAACAARGAAGTCTTRGATRAATTAGGGAAYCCWGAAAAATTTGGTTTTCCCGTTTTYGTWGTACTGGATGGTRCYGGYAAAATAATTCATACGCAGGAAAGTGGCGTGTTAGAAGAGGGTAAAGGGCATAGTACAGAGAAGATATTGGCGTTTTTAAATGCTTGGTCRCCTAAAGAATAATTCAAGTTTTTTATTTAAATGACAGTCTTTATGGAGGTCCATTTTATTGATTAATAATGAATAGTTACCGGTGTAAGTAGTCTCGAT
>NVRM01000034.1 GCA_002400885.1 Flavobacteriaceae bacterium | reverse complement strand
TTGCGTTTTTCAGCAAAGACTTCTGCGATGGTTTTACTGTTTTCTGAAGGTTTGATCAGTTTTAAATAATCACCCTTCTTTACAGTTCCTTCTTGTAATATTTTAAAATACAAACCAGATTTGGACACTTTCCAAAATTGCTTTACTGCATTTTGAGTGCCAAAAACAACTCCTAATTTCATACAGGGTTGTCTGGGTTTGGTCACTTGTACTATAGCCGTTCCTAGCTCATATATTGCATCGATATGGATGCTGTGTTCATCTAAGTTAGCGATGGTTAAATTTTCTCCAAAGAACCCAGGGTTCATCGTAATTTCAGGATATAATTCTTGCCAGTATTGATAGTGTTGTGCTCCGTAGGCATACACCGCTTGGTCAATACCTCCATGGTATTCTCTATCTACCACAGCATCTTCTTGTACATCCTCTAGGCCTAAAAGGATAGGAGTTTCCGTTGGTTTTTTAAGAATCCCTGTAATTACTTCCTCTCCCTCCCAAAGAAGGGTGGTTTTCTTCCCTATGTTTGTAGAGATAACTTTCATTGGCTACTGAATTTTGTGAGTTCGTCTGCTATTTTACGGTCATTGGATAGGCGAGGTACTTTGTTTTGACCGCCCAATTTTCCGATCGATTTCATATAACTATTAAAACCACCTTTACGAATAGGCGTGACTTTTAATGTTTTCAGTATTTTACCTTCTAATAGGTCAAAATAGTATACATTTTGTTCCTGCATAAAACCATCTAATATGTTTGAGAATTCATGCAGGTCAGTAGGTGCTTCATCAAATTCTATAAACCATTCATGGTAGGGCAATCCTTCTAGAGGCGCTATTTGAGGTGCTACAGTAAATTCATTTACTTTAATAGTCGTTCCTGCAACAGCGTCATTTAGGGCGTATTCTACTTCCTTTCCGATTACGTGTTCGCCAAATCCAGAAATAAAATGCTTGATACGTCCGGTTACAATAATTCTGTGAGGAGTTAAGGAAACAAAAGCCACGGTGTCACCGATATTATAGCCCCATAATCCTGCGTTGGTGTTCAGTATGATTACATAATTCACCCCTATTTCCACATCGTTAATGTTGATTCTATTTGGGGTTTCATCGAAAAAATCATCTGCTTTGATAAACTCATAAAAAATACCTCCATCCAATAATAGGAGCATGCCTTTTTCAACTTGAGAATCTTGGCTAGCAATAAACCCTTCAGAGGCGGGATACAATTCTATGGTGTCCACTTTTCTTCCTATTAAATCTTCGAATTTATTGCGATATGGTTCGTAATTTACACCTCCATAAACGAACAAATTAAAGTTAGGGAATAAGTCTCCAACTTTTTTGCCAGAAACTTCCACTAATTTCTCAAAGTACATTTGCACCCATGATGGAATTCCTCCGATTACGGTCATGTCTTCATGCATTGTTTCTTTAACAATGGCCTCAATTTTCTCTTCCCAATCTTCGATACAATTGGTTTCGTAGCTAGGCAGTCTATTCTTGAGAAGGTAAGACGGTACATAATGTGCAGAAATCCCCGAAAGGCGTCCTATTTTAATTCCGTTTTTCTCCTCCATTTCAGGACTTCCTTGTACAAAAATCATTTTACCGTTTACCCAACTAGCATCTCCAGTTTCATCGATATATTGTAACATGGCATTTCTAGCTCCCTCTATTTGCATAGGCATAGATTCCTTTGTTAGGGGGATGTATTTTACACCGGAAGTAGTTCCCGAAGTTTTGGCAAAATACAGCGGCTTATTTTTCCAAAGAACATCTGATTCTCCTGCCACTACACGGTCTATATATGGACGTAAATCCTCATAGTCCGCAATAGGAACTTGTTGTTTAAAATCGGCATAGGTTTTAATGTCCTTAAAGTTATGGTCTTTTCCGAAAGCAGTATTCTTAGCCTCTTTGACGAGGTTTAGAAAAACTTTTTCTTGAGTTTCTTCTGGCTTTAAGGCCCATTTTAATGTCTTTTTTGCAATTCGTTTTGCGAAAGGTTTTGCTAAGATTGATTTAATTTTCATTATTCAAAATCAATAAATTTTGAAGGATCTACTGGGTAGCCTTCTGTCCATAATTCAAAATGTAAATGTGGTCCTGTACTTAATTCTCCGGTGCTCCCTGCGGAGGCTATTACTTCTCCAGAAACGACTAATTCTCCTTGCTTTTTGTGGATCGAAGCATTGTGTTTATATACAGATATAAATCCACTAGCATGCTGGATAAGGACTACGTGTCCAGTATCTGCTGTCCAATCTGCAAAAATGATCATCCCATCTGCAACAGCTTTAACAGGGGTGTCTTTATTTACTGCCACATCCACAGCAAAATGCCTGTTTTTTACATTGTATTTGTCTGTAATAGTCCCTGTAACAGGTGCAAAGAATACGATCTCTAGGTTTTTCTGAGCTTCCTCAAAGAGATTAAAACGTTCTTTTTGTTCTATTTCCAATCGGAATAAAGAATCAGCCTGAGAAGGATGTACATCCATGCTGTCTTTATTAATCTTAAAGGATTGTAAAATTGAATCTTTGTTAAAATGAACCTCTTTGATTTTTCCTGTCAATATTTCTTTTACAGAGTTAATGTAAATTCCTTGGGCCAATAATTCTTGTTGAAGGGAATCTACTTTATAGACAAGTGTACTCGCTTTTCTTTTCAGATTTGTAGACGAGTATCCTGGAATGTATTCTTTTAAAGGAGTAAAAGCGATAAAGAAAATAGTTCCTATGATGAGTAGAATAGAGAATATTCCACTTAAAATAAATACATTTAAACGGGTTAATTTAAACGATACCTTTTCTTCAAAAGTGTCTTCGTTTAAGATAACCAAGCGATACTTATGGGTTAGTTTTTTTCTAAAACCGTCCCCTTTTTTCTTGTTTTTTTCCATAATTTAGAGAGAAACAAATATACAAAGGTTTTTATTAGTAATTAACATAAAACAAGCGTGAAGTAGTGTTAATTTACTGATAAAATTATCGGTAAAAATTCATTTCGTCTATATATTTCCATACAGCAGGCGTCACTAAAGGAAGGATGTTTTTATTAGCAGCAATAGATTTTCTAATTTCAGTAGATGAAATCTGTACTATTGGAGCATTGACCTTATGGATTTTTGGATGGTTTTTAAACTGATGCTCTACCAAACCTTCACTCATTCTAGGGTATACATACACATGGTGGTTTTCCAAGATAATCTCGTAATTTTTCCAGCGATGCAAGCTTTTTAAATTATCCTCTCCCATAATTAAACAAAAATCGGTGTTCGGATATTTTTCGCCTAAATGAGCAAGTGTATTTACGGTGTAGGAAGGTTGTGGTAAATTAAATTCTACAGACGAACATTGTATATTGTCATAGTCTTCTAAAGCAATTTCTACCATCGCTAACCTGTGATGATTTGCTAATAGGGAGGCCTTTTTTTTGTGCGGATTGTGAGGGGTAACGACCATCCATATTTCGTCTAAATCGGAATGTTCCACCATATGGTTGGCAATGATTATATGCCCTATATGAACTGGGTTAAACGAACCGAAATACAAGCCTACTTTTGACATTAATTATCGGATTTATTTTGAAAATTTTCCACGAGAAGTTCCGCGTCTTTTTTTGCAGTGGATAAATCATCATTGATTAAAATGAAGTCAAAATCTTTGGCGTAGTTTATTTCATTTTCTGCTTTTGCGAGGCGCTCTAAGATTTTCTCTTCGGTATCGGTTTTTCTATCGCGTAAACGCTGTTCCATGATTTTTAAGGAAGGAGGTTTTACAAAAACAGCCAAGGTGTCCTCTGGAAATTGACGTTTTATTTTTAAGCCTCCAATGACATCAATGTCAAAAACTACATGTTTTCCTTCTTTCCAAATACGATCTACTTCAGATTTCAAAGTGCCGTACATAGCCCCTTTATAGACTTCTTCGTATTCTACAAAATTGTCGTCTTTTATGTGCTTTTCAAATGCGCTAAGCGGCATGAAATAATAATCTTTTTCATGGATCTCTTTGCCACGTGCTGGACGTGAAGTTGCAGAAATAGAAAAATCTAAATTTAAATGCCCTACGCTTAATAAGTGGTGTACAATCGTAGTTTTCCCAGACCCTGAAGGTGCAGAAAACACAAACATTTTACCTTTAAATGGAATCATAATTTAAAGTACGTTTAAATTTTGTTCTTTTATTTTTTCTAGCTCATCTTTCATCTCAACCACCATTTTTTGCATGGGAGCATAATTGGCTTTAGATCCGATGGTATTTATTTCTCTTCCGATCTCTTGACTGATAAAACCTAATTTTTTTCCGTTAGAACCATTTCCTTCAAGTTCTTTCATAAAGTAATCTAAATGATTCTCAAGTCGCACCTTTTCTTCTGTAATGTCATATTTTTCAATATAGTACACTAATTCTTGTTCGAATCTGTTTTCGTCTACTTTGGTTTTTAATTCTTGAATTCCTTTTTGTAAGCGTTCTTTTACGGCGGTAATTCGGTCAGGATCTATTGCGATAATTTCCTGCAATATATTTCTAATGATCATAATTCTCTTCACAAAATCAGCAGCTAACACACTACCTTCATCAGCGCGATAGGTTACTATTTTTGTAACGGTTTCTGCGATGGTGGCTTCTATGTGTTTCCACTCGTCTTGGTCAAGCTCTTCACGTTCTGTTTTTAAAGTGTCAGGCATTCTAAGGGCCATTTTTAATAGCTCTGTTTCGTCTCCATTCACAATCTCACGTAATTGATCGATGTATAAATTTACCACAGCATGGTTTATTTTTGTCGATAATTTTTCGCCGGTTTCCTCAATGTAAATAGAGAAGTCAATTTTTCCTCTTTCTAAAGAACGTGCCAATTTCTTGCGTATTTCCAATTCTTTTTCTCGGTAGTAGGCAGGAATACGAACGTTTAAGTCTAAGTTTTTACTATTTAAAGATTTCACTTCAATAGTCACTTTTTTTGTCTCTAATTGCAATACGGTCTTCCCGTATCCAGTCATGGATTGTATCATCTAGAAAAATAAATTTGGGCAAATTTACGTATTTTAAATAAGCTCAACACCTTTATCGGAAACTTACTTTTAATTCCACCTTTTAAAGGAGGCTGTGTTACAAGGAATACACCCAAGAATATCACTGCAGTGGCCCCTATTTTCAAAGGGTCTAGCGTGTCACTTCCTACCATTAATGCGTAGCAGGAGGCAATTATAGGTTCGAAATAGATAAAGACGCTTACGGTGGTTGGTTTTAATTTGGTCAGACTTAGTACATTAAACATATAGGTGAGGTAAGTGGTGCAGACCACAATAAATCCTATTTTAAAGAGTCCTGTTGAAGGAATGGCTGTAAAGTTAACCTCCATAAGTTCAGTAAAACCAAAGGGGAGTACCATGATAAGGGCAATCAAATACATCCACTTTACAAAGGTAAAAGGATTGTATTTTTCTAATAATTTTTTTACAACGATAAAATACAAAGCGTAGGAAACAGCATTTATTAATACTAAGAAATTTCCAAAACGTATGTTCTCTCCACCGTAGCCATTGGACTGTTGTTTGTAAAAGATGAGTACTGTAGCTCCAATAAGTCCTATGGTCACACCAATTCCTTTTTTTATGGATAACTTTTCCTTGAGTATTAATATCGCAAGTATAAAAACTAGGATAGGGGTGGTTACCATTATAGAAGCCGCATTTATAGGAGTAGTTAAGCTAAGTCCTTTAAAAAAGCACAACATGTTTAATGCAATCCCGAATAAGGCCGCAAAAAACACTCGAATATAATCTTCTTTGGCTATTTTTTCTGTTTTCACAAATAGTCCTGTAATCCAAAATAAGGCCGTTGCTCCTGCAACCCTTAATACAATAAATCCGTAGGGTTTTATAAAAGCGGGCATTACATCCTTGGCGAGTGTAAATGTTACGCCGTAAATTAAGGCGGATATAGCTAACAATGTTAAGGCAATATTTCTAGTCATTATCAAAATTTTTAGCGGCAAATAAACGGATTAAATCTGATAATTATCAGATTTAGACTAATCTATAATTGCCATATAATCATACTATTTACACCTATTATTTATGGATAAATCAAAAAAAATGCGATTCTATAGAGAATCGCATTTTGTAGTTTGTATTGTGTTTTTTTTAGTCCAAAGAAGGAATACGTAACACTTGTCCTGGATAAATTTTATCAGGGTGTGATAACATAGGTTTGTTGGCCTCAAAAAGAACAGGGTATTTCATGGCGTTCCCATAATACTTCTTGGCTATTTTACTTAAGCTGTCTCCACTAACCACTGTGTGGAATTGTGCTTCTGGTGCTGCAATAGCGACAGTCATACGGTCATCTACAGCGGCTACACCAGCTGTATTCCCAACAACTAATACTACCTTTTCTTTTGCAGCTTGGTTTGCAGCTTCACCCCAAATTGTAGCGGTATCACCGTTCAATTCAATGTTTAAATCTACCACTTCAAGGGCTAGCGTTTCTACAGCATTCACTAATTTTGCTGCTTTTGCACTTTCTGCAACGGCTATTTCTATTGCTGCTTCTTTGTCTGTTTTTCCAATTCCAAACACTTTAGCTCCAGCGTTTTTGATGAAAGAAAATAATCCCATAACTTTTTTTTTAAAATTAATTTTTATGTAATGTACGAAAAAAAAGAAAACACAGACAAAAATGGAGCAGAAAAAATATTCGTTAATTATTCTAAAAATAGTATTGAAAAAAAATGTGCACCTAGATTCATTTTAATTTGGGGAGTAGTCCTGCTTTTTTTATATACAATTATGTATCTTTGTCCCCAAATATTTAACACATGACGATTCATAATCTTACGAAGAAAACTTCAATCTTGAATAAATTTATTGCTGAAATTAGAAGCAAGGAAACACAAAAAGATTCACTTCGTTTTAGAAGAAATATAGAGCGTATCGGAGAGATTTTAGGCTATGAATTAAGTAGCCATTTTAATTACGAGTCAGAAATTATTACAACACCATTAGGAGAAAAGGAAATTAAATTACCCTCTAATGAATTGGTGATTTGTTCTATTTTAAGAGCTGGAATTCCTTTACATCAAGGGCTATTAAATTATTTTGACGATGCGGAAAGTGCCTTTATCTCTGCTTATAGAAAAAAGACTTCAGGGAAAGAGTTTGAAATAGTAGTAGAATACTTTGCTTCACCAGATTTGACAGGGAAAACACTATTATTAGCAGATCCGATGTTGGCTACCGGTCAATCTCTAGTGTCTGTATATGAAAGTTTACATAAGCATGGAACTCCAAAGGAAATTCATATCGTTGCAGTCTTAGGCTCTACAGAAGGTATTGATTATATCCATGATAAATTCCCTGAAAATACTCATTTATGGATTGCAACTATTGACGATCATTTAAATGAAAAAGGATATATTATTCCTGGTCTAGGTGATGCTGGTGATTTAGCTTTTGGAACAAAATTATAAAAAGAATACGAGTATACTTATGCTTATAAAGAGCCAAAGTAACACTTCTTTAAACCAGTTATCTCGGATTGTTTCGAGGTAATTGGTTATAATAACTGCCACAGGAAAAAATGCGACTAAAAATTCAGATCCATCTTTATTAGGAGAAAAAAGAATTAAAATTGCTGCCAAGAGCAATTGGTTGATCATTAAAATCCATGAATTTTTCAGGCTATTGGCTCGAGAAAAAATCTTAGGTGAACAACTTATGACGGACCATATAGCAATCGAAATTATAAAAGTGATGGGGATCAATAATCTCAATTGTTGATAAGCGCCACTATCAAAACTCCATTCAAAATAAAAAAGACTTTCGAAAAAATGCATGTCACCGATTAATAAACAATAAGTGTAGGTTAAAAAGATAGGCGTTCCTGCTCCTAAAAGAGGTAATATAAGCGTTGCAATTGTCAATCGTTTATACAAAATCAGTCCTATATAAGGAAGTACTAGGAAAACGAACATCCATGGGCTGAAAATAAATGCAACTCCAATCCACAAGCCTGCATCAAATAATTTAGACTGTATCCGTTTTTTCTTTTCCAAGCTCATAATCCTTCTCAATGCCATCAAAAGAAATAGGTTTGCGAGTATTACTGTGCTATTGTGTATCGTCGCGGAGAAAAAACCAATAAACAGTACATATAATAGTAGGCCGTATGCATTGGGTTTTGTCAAGCTGTTTCGTGTAATAATAAAATACACAAAAAAGGCTAGGAGCAAGCAGCATAGTAAAACGAATATTTCCGAAGCGATTAGTGCGAATGAAATAGGCTCTAAATGGTGTTTGTAAAAAGAAAAAATATAGAATATAAGGAGTAAGAAAAAGAGGCTAACAATATTAGATGGTTTTGTTTTGCTGAAAAAATTTGCTATCATTACTATATTTTATACTTTTGCGGTGTAAATATATATATAATACAGCATATGATAACTAACAATATCTTTAAGGCAATAGGTGATTTTTTTACAAACGTTTTTTTCACACCGTTTGAATGGCTACGTTTTAGTGGTAACTGGTGGGCTCAGAGTACTTTGAGCTGGGTTTTTGCAACAATCGCCGCTGGAGGTTTCATCTATTGGATGACGCAAATTCAGAAATTTAAAAAAGCGGGTACCGAATAATTAAATTAATTTTTAAGATTCAACCTGAGAACTGAGCGCTAGTTCTATAAAATTGAGTTCAAGATACATGACATGTGTCTGTGTTTTTGAACATCAAAAGGGAATAACGCGACTAATAATTTAATAATACTATTCTTCCATGGGGAGCAAAAATAAATTAAAGAGATTTCGTGAAAACGAAACGTTTGCAAATGTAATTCAACCAACACGAGAAGAAGTGATCGATAATTTCCGTTTAAAAGGGAAATGGAATGAGCACTTTGGAAACGACAATCCTATCGTCCTAGAGTTGGGATGTGGTAAAGGTGAATATACAATAGAATTGGCTCGAAAAAATCCAAATTCCAATTTTATTGGAATCGATTTAAAAGGAGCACGTTTTTGGAGAGGGGCTAAAACGGCAATAGAAGAGAATTTACCCAATGTAGCCTTTATTAGGACTCAGATAGAATTGATCGATTTTATTTTTGCTGAAAATGAAGTTGCTGACATTTGGATTACTTTTCCAGATCCTCAGATTAAGTTTCAGAGAACCAAACATAGAATGACCAACCAAACCTTCTTAAAAAAATACCATACGGTATTAAAAAAAGACGGAACCATCAATCTGAAAACAGATAGTGAGTTTATGCATGGTTACACCTTGGGACTTTTACATGGAGAAGGGCATGAAGTAATTTATGCACACCACGATATTTATAAAAATTATCACTCTCCTGAAGAGGTGATTAGTACACAGACTTTTTATGAAAATCAATATTTAGAAGTAGGGAAAGCAATTACATATATTAAATTTAGATTGAACTACTAGTCCCCGGTAAAAAAAATACTTGCTTGATGGATAAAAGTGATAACTTTTTTGACAAAGTACATGAAGTAGCGAAAGTGATACCTTATGGTAGAGTGACTAGTTATGGAGCTATTGCAAGATACCTTAGTGCTCCACGATCTGCACGTATGGTGGGCTGGGCTATGAATAATACGAATCAGCATCCAGATATTCCTGCACATCGGGTAGTAAACAGAGTAGGGCTTTTAACAGGGAAACATCATTTTCAAGGGACGCATTTAATGCAACAACTTTTAGAAAGTGAAGGTATACGGGTAAAAGACCTCCAAATACAAGACTTTAAAAAGGTCTTTTGGGATCCGAATTTGGAGTTAAAATAAACAATTACAGCGATTAATTTCGCTGTTTTTTTTGCTCAAATAGTCATGTGATATATTTAACTTTGGGAGGTGCTACTTGTGACGGTAAAGGCTTGGTATGCAACAATAGTACGATACATTTTTAGAAGCTTTAAAAGGTGCATAAGTTTGCGTATATTTGCAGCATATAGATTATATACCATGGAATTTACAAAAAAAGATATATTAAACGCATTAGAAACCATTACGGCTCCTGGAGCTGGTGGTAATCTAATCGCGACGGATTCAATAAAGAATATTGTTATTTTTGATAAGGAAGTTCTCGTAGATGTTACTATAGGTAACCCTTCTTTACAAGCTAAAAAGCGTGTAGAAGTGGATATCATGAAAACCATCCACGAAAAGGTACATCAGAAAATCCAAGTAAAAGTAAACGTGATTACGGAAACTCCGAAAGTGGTTGCACCGACACCTATCATTAAAAATGATAAATTACCTGGAGTTAAAAATGTTATAGCTATTGCTTCTGGTAAAGGAGGCGTAGGGAAATCTACCATTACGGCCAATGTAGCGGTAACCTTAGCTAAAAAAGGATATAAAGTAGGGATTTTAGATGCCGATGTATACGGACCATCTATCCATTTAATGTTTGACGTAGCAAATGAAAAACCTTTGTCTATAGAGATTGATGGGGCTTCAAAAATGAAACCAATTGAGAATTATGGAGTCAAAGTATTGTCTTTAGGGTTTTTTACAAAACCGAACGAAGCCGTAATTTGGAGAGGTGCTATGGCCTCTAAAGCATTGAATCAAATGATCTTTGATTCACACTGGGGAGAATTAGACTTTTTGTTGATAGACTTGCCTCCTGGGACTGGAGACATCCATTTGTCTATTGTTCAATCGCTTTCTGTAACAGGAGCTGTGATTGTAAGTACCCCTCAAAATATTGCCTTGGCAGATGCTAAAAAAGGGATTGCGATGTTTAAACAAGCGAGTATAAATGTCCCTGTATTAGGTATTGTCGAAAATATGAGTTACTTTACTCCTGCAGAACTTCCTGAAAACAAGTATTATATTTTCGGAAAAGACGGAGCAAAAGAGTTAGCAGCTGATATCAATACGAAGTTCTTAGGAGAAATTCCATTAGTACAGAGTATCCGTGAATCAGGAGATGTTGGACATCCAGCAGCTTTACAAGAGAATTCACCAATCGCATTAGCTTTTGAAGAAATTACAAATAATATTGTTTCTGAATTAGAAAAAAGAAACGCAAATTTACCTGAAACCGAAGTTGTCCAAATGACAAATACGAAAGGGTGTAGCACAAATTAAGAATATGGACGCACAAATTTTAAAGGAAAAAGTAGAAATTGCTCTGGCTGAAATAAGACCGTTTTTACTAGCTGATGGAGGAGATATTACCCTAGTGGAAATCTCAGATGATACCGTTAAAGTGCAGTTAGAAGGTGCTTGTGTAAGTTGCAATGTAAATCAAATGACACTGAAAAACGGTGTTGAAGCGACGATTAAAAAATACGCACCACAGATTAAAAGAGTGGTAGAAATACATGGGATAAATTAAATTTAACCTGTAAATTTTGTTAAAAAGGGATTCATTATTAATGAATCCCTTTTTTTTGTGCTTAAAAATTATATATTTGTGATGTTATGAATATTTTTGATGAATATATGTTAAGATTTGCTTGGCCTGGATTGCTTAGTTTTCTGAAGTTCTTGATAAAGAGAAATCCGGAATAACAGCGACTATTGTAGTGCGCGAAATCATTTCTAATTTCTATAAATATTTTTATTATGCCACGATATCACAAGCTAGGAAGTATCCCTCCTAAGCGACACACGACCTTTTATAATGAAAACGGAAGCTTGTATCAAGAGGAACTTTTTGGAACCGCTGGTTTCGTAGGGATGTCCTCCCTTATTTATCATATACATCCACCAACGGTCGTAAATGAAATAAAAAGAGTCAAGGATTTAAGCCCTAAAATAGCCGTTGAAAAAAACATGAAAGCATTGAGCTTTAAAGGGTTTTCTCTGCCACCTGAAGATGATTTTATCGAAAGTAGAAAAACACTGTTTGTAAATAGTGATTTACATATAGGCCTTGCTGCTCCCAAAACATTTTCTTCCGCTTATTTTTACAAAAATGCTGACGCAGACGAAATGCTTTTTATCCATAAAGGAGGAGGTGTTTTAAAAACCATGTATGGAAACATCCCTTTTTCCTATGGCGATTATTTAATTATACCAAGAGGGACCGTATACCAAATAGATTTTGAAAATCAAGACAATAGAATCCTATATATAGAGTCTTTCAGTCCTATTTTAACGCCAAAACAGTATCGAAATAATTTCGGACAACTTTTAGAGCATTCGCCGTTTTGTGAACGTGACTTTAGATTGCCCGAAAATTTGAAAACCCATGATGAAAAAGGAGATTTCAAGATTTATATAAAAAAACAAGGAATCCTATGGGAGTATCATTACGACAATCACCCCTTTGATGTGGTAGGATGGGATGGTTTTAATTATCCATATGCCTTTTCTATTCATGATTTTGAACCGATAACAGGACGTATTCATCAGCCGCCTCCTATCCATCAACAATGGGAAGGTATGGGTTATGTGGTCTGTTCCTTTGTTCCGAGAATGTATGACTATCACCCAAAATCCATTCCAGCTCCTTATCATCACAGTAATGTAGATTCCGAAGAGCTGTTGTACTATGTGGATGGCGATTTTATGAGTCGAAATAATATTGAATTAGGACAAATAACCTTACATCCTGGAGGCATTCCTCATGGCCCACATCCAGGAGCTATTGAACGTAGTATCGGAAAAACTAGCACCGAAGAGCTCGCAGTAATGATTGATCCATTTAAGCCAGTTTCCATTACCGAAGAAGCAATGAAATTACAAGTAGATGATTATTATAAGAGTTGGAGATAACATAGATGTTAGGTATGAGAGCTTAGATATTAGAAAACAGATAAGAGAGAATAGGACGTAGGGAGTTTAAATGTCATATTTATTTTCCTCCAGCAACAACCAATAAGCAACAATAAAAAGATGAGCAAATATAAAAATACAGAAAATTTTAATTACGGATTGGACAAAATCTTTCCGGAGGCAGATGATTTTTTGCCTTTGTTAGGAACGGACTACGTAGAGTTTTATGTAGGAAATGCCAAACAAGCAGCCCATTATTATAGAACAGCATTTGGTTTTCAAACCTTGGCATATGCCGGCTTGGAGACAGGAATGACAGATAGGACTAGTTATGTATTGGTTCAGGATAAAATTCGAATTGTATTAACGACTCCGATGCCTAATACGGAAGATAATGCAATATTCGACCATATTAAAAAGCATGGCGATGGTGTAAAAGTGATTGCGCTATGGGTAGATGATGCCACAAAATCATGGGAGGAAACCACTAAAAGAGGTGCGAAATCCTATATGAAACCAACCAAAGAAACCGATGAGTTTGGAGAGGTTGTTCGCTCAGGGGTTCACACCTACGGGGATACGGTACATGTTTTTGTAGAACGTAAAAATTACAAAGGTCCCTTTATGCCTAAGTTTGAGAAATGGGAATCGGCACATAATCCATCGGAAGTAGGTCTGAGATATATAGACCATATGGTGGGGAATGTAGGTTGGGGAGAAATGAATGTATGGGCGAAGTTTTATGGGGATACGATGGGATTTGCGAATCTAATCACTTTTGATGATAAGGATATTTCTACCCAGTACACGGCCTTAATGAGTAAGGTGATGACCAATGGAAATGGACGTGTAAAGTTTCCAATTAATGAACCTGCCGAAGGGAAAAAGAAATCACAAATAGAAGAGTATTTGGATTTTTACAATGGTCCAGGAGTACAGCATGTCGCGGTGGCAACGAATAATATCTTAGAAACGGTGAAAGAAATGACGGCACGTGGCGTGGAGTTTCTATATGTACCAGGAAGTTATTACGATACGGTATTGGATAGAGTGGGGGAAATAGATGAAGATTTGACCGAATTAAAAGAATTAGGAATTTTAGTGGACAGAGATGAAGAAGGCTACCTGTTACAGATTTTCACCAAGCCACTAACAGATAGACCTACCTTGTTTTTTGAAATCATTCAAAGAAAAGGGGCGCAATCTTTTGGGAAAGGAAATTTTAAAGCCTTGTTCGAATCTATTGAAGCTGAGCAAGAGCGTAGAGGAACCTTGTAACTTTTAATGACGTTCTTAATCCTCAATTTGAGAGTGTATATTTTTGAAAAACAAGTTGTAATAATGACGGATGTTAAGCGTCAATTCGAGTGGTTTTTAAATGAATTCTTTTTAGAATTTGTTTGAAAATTGTATCGAGAATAGCTGATTTATAGAAGGACTTCAATGTGTTTGGTTCAGAGTTAGGAACCGTTGTGTCGAGTTGTTTTAAGATAGGTGATTTCGAATTCGAACCACTCGATTCTCGATACTGTTTTTTGAGTATTCTCTGGCGAAAATCCTCTTAAAATCACTACCATTGGCGTATTAAAAAGATAGTTTCTTCAATTAAAACATCCTCCCTCCATAGGTCATTGCGAGGAGGAACGACGTGGCAATCTAATTCTTAATTTCTATATACTAAGTAAATTACCAAGCCCTAAAAACCACTCATTTCTCAATACACTTTCATTTATCCCTCTTAAAATCAAGTGAAATGACGGTATTTTATGTTTAGGAACTCCTTATTAATAGTATAATTAATTCAATTTCATAAAAAAGCTTTACTATCTTTGGAATGGTAATTGATTTATTGGTAAAAAAAATATACTGTGAAAAAAATACACTTACTTTTTATCTTCCTGTGTTGCTTTAATATGTTAAATGCACAGCAAACAGAAGCGTTTAAATCTGGCGAATGGCTCAAATATAGAATGAGTTATAGTAATTTTTTTAATGCAGGTTATGCGGAATTGTCCTTAAAAAAAACTAAAAAGAAAGGAGTGGAGTTGTTCCATGCGAAGGGTACTGGGAAAACTACGGGTGTGATTGGTTGGTTTTTTAAAGTGAGGGATAAATACGAATCGTTTTTTACGCGAAGTGAAAATAGCCCCGTACACTTTGTAAGACGTGTAGATGAAGGTGGACATATTATAAGTAGGGATATTTATTTTGATAGCGAAGCAAATACTGCTTATATAAAAAATCATAAGAAAAAAACCGAAAAAACGATGTCTGTGAGCGATGTTCAGGACATGATTTCAGCGGTGTATAAATTGCGAAACGAAAATTTATGCAGCATGAAAGTAGGAGAGGACATAGCCATGAAATTGTTTTTTGATTATGAGTCTTTTGATTTTAAGATGCGCTATTTAGGGAAAGAAGTTCTCAGAACTAAATTCGGAAAAGTAAATTGCCTTAAATTCAGACCTATTGTTCAAGCGGGACGTGTGTTTAAAGAAGAAGAAAGTGTTACGATTTGGATTTCGGATGATGACAATAAAATACCCTTAAAAGTCAAGGCCTCTTTGGCAGTTGGTTCCTTGAGAGCAGATTTAGATGCTTTTAAAGGATTGGCTAACCCTTTTAACATTATTTATAAAAATTAAATGGTACTTTTGCGTTTTACTTTTTCAAATCACTCTAAAAGAATTCATATCCTTGAAAAATTTCGCATTACTATTAGTATTTATTTCCCTGTTTTCATGTAGCAGTAAACCTGAAGCTACTATTGTAATCCCTCCAAAACCCGTAATAGTTAAAGAATTTGGATTTGTTTTAAACGATTATAAAGTAATCAGGGACACTATAAAAAAGAACGAAAGTTTCGGGGAGATTTTAGACAAACATCATGTTGCTTATCCTTTAATGTTAGAGATGGCAAAGAAGGCAAAAGACACGTTTGATGTTCGTTATTTAAGGGCAGGTAAGCCATATACTATTCTTGCTAAAAAGGATTCTACGGAACAAGCACAAATCTTCATCTATCAACAGACAAAAGCTAGGTATGTAGTTTTTGATTTTAAAGACTCAATCCACACTGTTTATAAAGGAATGAAACCTATAAAAACGGTGCTTAAAACGGCATCGGGTGTTATTAAAAACTCCTTGTATCAAGAATTAGAGAATCAGGGTTTAAGTGGTGTTTTAGCAACAGAAATAGCAGATGTGTATGCTTGGACTATCGATTTTTCTAGAATTCAGAAAAACGATAAATTTAAAATTATTTACGAAGAAAAATATATTAACGATTCAATTTATGCGGGATTAGGGACTATAAAAGCAGTGTATTTCGAGCATGGAAAACAATCTTTTTACGCCTTCGATTTTATGGCAGATTCTATTATGGGAATCAATGATTATTTTGATGATAAAGCAAAAACCTTACGTAGACAATTTTTAAAAATGCCGATTCAATTTGGTCGTATCTCCTCGCGTTATAATTTAAGAAGACGTATTGCTTATTATGGAAATAGAGTAAGACCTCACAGAGGAACTGATTTTGCAGCTCCAATAGGAACACCTATAATGGCAACAGCCAATGGAACTGTAATCGCTTCACGTTATAAAGGAGGGAACGGGAATTATGTAAAAATTAGACATAACGGAACCTATGCTACCCAGTATTTGCACATGAAAAAACGCCATGTAAAAGTGGGGGATGTGGTCAAGCAAGGTGATGTTATTGGTACCATTGGTATGACAGGGAACTCTGGAGGACCACATGTTTGCTATCGTTTTTGGAAAAACGGAAAACAAGTGGATCCATTACGTCAAAAATTACCTGCAGCCAAACCGATGCAAGACAGTATTAAACCCAAATATTTTGAGTTTATCAAACCTATTAAAGAACAATTAGACGCGATCTCATTTCCTTCTCAAGGAAATGAAATTACAATCCCGTCTGATACATTAAAACAATAAATTATGCCTTTAAAAAATCAAAATCCCACTAAAACTAAGGCTTGGGAGGGATTATCTGCTCATTTTAATGAGATTAAAAATCTTACATTAAATGACTTGTTTGCGAAAGATGCTACAAGGAAGGATGCTTTTACATTAGAATTCAACGATTTTAATGTTGATTATTCTAAGAATAGAATTACACAAAAAACCATTGATTTGTTGGTGCAATTAGCCGAAGAATCAGGTTTAAAAGAAGCCATAACAAGTCAGTTTGACGGAGAAATAATTAACGAAACAGAAAACAGAGCTGTTTTACATACGGCACTTAGGAACAAGTCTAATTCACCTGTATTAGTGGATGGAAAAGATGTGATGCCTGAGATCAACGAGACCTTGAAGAAAGTTGCTGCTTTTACCGATCAAGTAGTTTCTGGAGACTGGAAAGGATATACGGGTAAATCTATTACCGATGTAGTGAACATAGGAATTGGAGGAAGTGATTTAGGACCGGATATGATTGTAGAATCATTACAGTTTTATAAAAATCATTTAAGTACACATTTTGTCTCTAATATTGATGGAGATCATGTACAGGAGGTTCTTAAAAACTTAAACCCAGAGACGACCTTGTTTGTGATTGTGTCAAAAACATTTACAACTCAAGAGACGTTAACCAATGCGACTACCATTAAAAAATGGTTTTTAGAAACGGCGTCAGAAGCAGACGTTGCAAAGCATTTTGTAGCAGTATCTACCAATACAGAGAGTGTTGCTAAATTTGGAATTGATCCAGACAATATCTTTACGATGTGGGACTGGGTAGGAGGTCGTTTCTCTTTGTGGGGTACGGTTGGATTATCGGTTTCATTGGCCGTAGGTTTTGAAAACTTTAACCAGTTATTAGCAGGGGCCCATGAGATGGATAAACACTTTAAAAACACGCCGTTCGAAAAGAATATTCCTGTAATTATGAGTTTGATCGGAATCTGGTATAACAATTTCTTTGAAAGTGAATCAGAAGCTATTTTACCATATACACAATACTTAACTAAGTTGGTGCCTTATTTACAACAGGCGATCATGGAAAGTAATGGAAAAAGTGTAGATAGAAATGGCAATCGTGTAAACTACCAAACGGGAGGAGTCATTTGGGGAAGTACTGGGACTAATATGCAGCATGCTTTTATGCAATTAGTACACCAAGGAACTAAATTGATCCCTACTGATTTTATCGGATATAAGGAATCTTTGTACGGAAATACAGATCATCATTCTAAATTGATGGCTAATTATTACGGTCAAATGCAAGCATTGGCAGAAGGGAAAACCAAAGAAGCTGTCCATTTAGATTTAAAGACGAAAGGAAATATGGATGCCATTGCTACTTTGTTGCCTTTTAAAGTGTTTGAAGGGAATAAACCAAGTACGGCTATTTTAATTGATAAATTAACACCTCACTCTTTAGGAGAGTTAGTGGCTTTATATGAGCACAAGATTTTTACCCAAGGTATTATTTGGAATATTTTTAGCTACGATCAATTCGGCGTAGAATTAGGAAAAGAAATGGCTCAAAAACAATTGAATAATTAACATTATTTTTTTAAAATATTAGCGACGCTCAGCTCTGTAGACATACAGTGTTGAGCGTTTTTTTTTGTAGATATTTTGAATATTTTGTAAGCGTTTTTTGTATCCTTAAGATGAACCTAAGGTTAATTTAAAAGCAACCTATCAACAAAATTAACATCTGTTAATTAGTTGTTCGTATCTAAACAGTTAAGAATCAACTAGAGGTGTTTTTTCAGTAACTTCAGAAAGTCTTAATTTCTTGTTAAAAATTAACAATTAATTAAGCTGTCAGTCAGTAAAAATCATCAAATTTGCAAATAATTAATTCAAACAAAAATCAAATCTTAAAAAATGAAAAATTTTAAAAATTGGCTTGTTGCATTGGTACTTATCAGTTCAACAGTTATGTTTGGTCAAGCTACATTAACAGGAATAGTTGTTGATGACACTAACCAACCATTACCAGGTGCGAGTATTGTTGTAAAAGGGACAACAAACGGAGTATCGACAGATTTTGACGGAAACTTCACTTTGACTTCAAAAGAGAAAAGTGGATCTGTTTTAGTTTCTTTTGTGGGCTACACCGCAAAAACAGTAAAATTTAATGGGACTTCAAAATTGGGTCTTATTGTATTAAGCCCTTCAGCGGAATCTTTGGATGAAGTTGTGATCACTCAGGTTTCTTTCGCAATCGACAGAAAGACACCTATTGCGGTTTCAACAATTAAAGCTTCGGTTATCGAAAACAAATTAGGAACACAAGAATTTCCTGAAATTTTAAAATCTACTCCAGGAGTATATGCTACTAAAGCAGGTGGTGGATACGGAGATTCTAGAATTAACTTAAGAGGGTTTTCTTCTGAAAACATCGGTGTGTTAATTAATGGGGTTCCTGTGAATGACATGGAAAATGGTAGAGTGTACTGGTCTAACTGGGCTGGATTATCTGATGTAACTAAAGCGATGCAAGTACAACGTGGATTAGGAGCTTCTAAAGTAGCTGTTCCTTCTATTGGAGGTACCATTAACATTATTTCTAAATCTACGGATGTAGAAGAAGGTGGAAATATAAAAATGTCTCTTGGAAACGATGGGTATTTTAAATATGGTGCGACTATTTCTACAGGATTGATGGAAAATGGTTTTGCTGCTACAATTTCTGCTTCTCAAACAAGTGGAGATGGGTATGTAGATGGGACTCAATTTGACGGTGTAAATTACTTTATCAATTTATCTAAAGTAATAAACGACTCACATAAATTATCTTTCACTGCCTTTGGTTCTAAACAAGAACATGGACAACGTTATAACAGACGTACTATTGCAGAAAATAGAGCGACTGAACAAGGAGGGAAAAGATTCAATCCAGATTGGGGATATAGAAATGGGAAAGTAGAAAATTCTTCTTTTAACTTTTACCACAAACCACAAATTTCTTTAAATCACTACTGGACAGTTAATGATAGAACAAGCGTTTCTAACGTTGTATATGCTTCTTTCGGTTCAGGAGGAGGAAGAAGAACTCAAGGAACTAAATTTACAAATGATGCGTATAGACTTGGAGATGTAGATACTCCAATCGATTTTGACAGAATCGTTGCAGAAAATAAAAGTAATGGTGCTTTAGGAGCCACTGATGTTTTTGCTGCTTCTAAAAACTCTCATGTTTGGTATGGTTTACTATCTACCTTAAAAACAGAGATAACAGAAGATTTAATTCTTTCTGGAGGAATCGATGCAAGATACTATGTGGGGTCTCACTGGTACGAAGTTACAGATTTATTGGGAGGTCAGTTTTATTTAAACAAGAATAAGAAAGACAATACATACAATCAAGCTTTAAAAGTGGGAGATCGCTTTAATAAGGATTATGATGGTAAAGTTATAAAAGCAGGATTATTTGCTCAATTAGAATATACGTATCAGGAAGACTTATCTATCTTTTTATCTACAGCAGTGTCTAACACTACTTATAGTAAAGAAGACTTTATGAGATATGCAGCTAATGACCCAGCAAGAAAATCGGATACTGCAGATTTCCTTGGTTACAGTATAAAAGGAGGTGCAAATTATAATATCGACGAAGTACACAACGTATTCGGAAATCTTGGATATTTCTCAAAAGCACCGTTCTTATCAGGAAATGTTTTTCAAAGTTCAAGTTCTACCGATTTAAATGCGGATGCCTTAAACGAAAAAGTGTTTAGTGCGGAAATTGGATATGGATATAGAAGTGGAGATTTTTCTGCAAATTTAAATATTTACAATACTTCTTGGATTGATAAATCATTAACAGGTTCTTTAAGAAATCCTGATCCGGCTGGAGATCGTTTGGTTTATAATATTCCTGGATTAGATGCATTGCACCAAGGTGTAGAGCTTGATTTCAGATACAATGCAACAAGAAAATTATCTTTTACAGGGATGGCTTCTTTGGGGAATTGGAAATGGAAAAATGATGCTGTAGGTAACGTATTTGATGCCGCAGGAGACTTAGTAGATGTAGTGAATGTTTTTGCTAAAAACTTGAAAGTTTCGGATGCAGCACAAACTACATTTGCAGCAGGGTTGGATTACAAATTACTTCCTACCACTACTATTTCTGTAGACTATAACCATGCATCAGATGTGTATGCTAAATACAGAATTACCAGTAGAGGAAAAGAAGGTAATAGAACAAATTCTTGGGAAATGCCTGCATACAATTTAGTAGATTTAAGTTTTGTACATAAATTCAAAATTGGAACATTTAATACTGTTTTAAATGCGAAAATGAACAACATATTTAATGTTGAGTACATTTCTGATGCGTATGATGAAGCTACTTCTTCATATACAGATGCTACAGTGTATTACGGAGCAGGAAGAACGTTTAGTGTAGGAATGAAAATTAAATTTTAAAAAATAAAATATCATGAAAAAAATATTTAATTTATTAATGATCGTAGGTTTAGTTAGTTTAACTGCCTGTGATCCGATGGAAGATATTTACAACGAAATTGACGGAAAAGACAATCCAGTTGTAGGAGATGCTACGTATACCTTAACAGAAGAAGATTATAGTGCATTAAAAATTAGTAGCTTTGATTCTAAAGATGCTGTAAAAGAAGCTATGCCTGCATTTTTAGCTAAAATGTTCCCAGTATGGGGTAAGGGTTCATCTGTTTTACTAGGGTATAATTTAAATATTGGTGACGCAGAAGGTGTTGCTGATTTTACCGATGCAGAAGTTTATAAGTTGGCTTTATTAGATTACCCAAGAGGAGATGAAAAGGCTGAAGGGTTTTTATTAGAAAATGACGCAGAGGCTTTAATTGTAGATCTTTTAACCGCAAAATACGATGCTCCTACAGAAGGAGATATTAAATTGGTAAAATACAAGAATTTTACAGAAGTTCCAGTATTTGGTGTTGCAACGATTTTCGAAGCAGGATTTAATGGGGACTTAAGTGGATTTGAAAAAGTAAGTGTTTCAGGGACTAAAGAATGGTATTTTTCTAAATATAACGATACTCAATATGCAAAAATGAGTGGTTATAAGGATGGTGTGAATGAGGACTGGTTAATTTCTACAGAGATCGATTTGACCAAAGAGTCGGATGTTGTTGTTCAAGTAGATCAATTAATGAATCATGCAACAGACCTTACTTTATTGTCTATTGTAATTTCTAAAAATTATGATGGTAAAGGAGATCCAGCTACCGCTGATTGGGATCTTATTAATTTCACTACGGTACCTGTAGGTGATAGTTATGATTATGTTATGTCAGAAAATCTTGCTTTGACTTCGTACGAAGGTGAAACAATTCATATTGCATTCAAATATACTTCTACTGAGACAGAACAATCAACATGGCAAATTAATAACTTAGAAATTAAAACTCCAGGAGTAACTGGAGCGACTGTTAATAAGGAATTATATTATACTTATACTGACGGTGCATGGGTGATTTCTGAAGGTGTTTATTACTTAAGCGCTGCAGATTATGATTCAATGGGTGAAAATTATGGACAACCTGGAAAATACAATAACTTTGATAGTTCTTCAAAACCAGACAACTATATTCCTACTTTCTTAAATAAGAAATATGCATTTGCTCAAGAAGGAGACGCATTAATTATTGTATATAAATACTATTCGAAAACTACACCAACAAGAGGTAATTTATATACTGTTGTAGATGGAATGTGGGTAGGTCACGAATCTGTAGTTGCTGCAACATTACAGTTTGGACATGATGGAAATTTATGGGTTCCAGACAATACCATTAAATACACTTTAGTAAGTGCTGATTATGAATTAGTAGGGAATGGAAAATACTCTAATTTTGATGTTAGAGCAGGAAAGGACGATGAAAAAGAAGCTGTTAGATTGGAGAAATTTAATAAAATTCTAAATAAGAATTTCCCAAATGCTGCTGAGGCTCAGAAATATTTGATTTCGTACAGTGTTTACAATGGGTCAAACCTTGTTTGGAGTATGAAAGTAATAAAGAAAGATGGTGTTTATATTATAGAATAAGCACATTGTACTAATATTTAAAAACCTCCCACTCCGGGAGGTTTTTTTATGGAACATATTGTACATTTACCAAAATTAAAACTACTACTATGTTACAAATTCATTCTTATTGGGCCTATTTAGTGCTCATAATGTTGGTTATCGCTTTTGTGAATGCGTTAACGGGACTTTTATCTAAAAGAACTTTTGAAAGTAAGGACTTAAGACTTCCTTTATTTGCGTTGATCGTATCTCACATCCAATTAATCATTGGACTAGGTTGGTACTTTATGTCTCCTTGGTTTCAGGCTTTAAAGGCAAACGGAATGGGAGAGACAATGGGGAATTCTACCGCTCGTTTTATGGCCGTAGAACATCCAATTATGATGATCTTAGCGATTGTGTTAATCACCATCGGTTTTTCTAAACATAAAAAGAAAACGAGCGATACTGCAAAGTTTAAAACCATTACCATCTTTTATGGAATTGCTTTGTTGCTTATCTTGGCACGTATCCCTTGGGGACAATGGTTGGCATAGTTAATAATGATTAGTGACCAGTGACTACGACGATCACCTTGATTGGTGCTAAAAAGAGACATTAGATTTTTCTCTTAAAAATAATAAAAAACACCTCCATTAAGGGGGTGTTTTATTTAAAACTATCTTTCCCATGAAAACCTTATTTTCCTATATCTTAACACCTATTTATTATTTGTTTTTTGGATTGGGTTTATTGTTTTTTCATGTGGTACAATGGCTCGGGTATAATTTATTTGGTTATAAAGGTCATAAATGGGCCGTAGATAGGATGAACCGCTACTTAATGTCTTGCCTGTATATTCTAGGAACTAAAATCACCTTTATACATCCGCATTCCTTGCCCAAAGATGCTCCTTTAATCTTGGTGTCTAATCATCAAAGTATGTATGATATTTCTCCATTGGCATGGTTCTTACGAACACTTCATCCAAAATTTGTCGCTAAAAAAGAGTTGGAAAAAGGAATCCCAAGTATCTCTTATAATCTAAATCATGGGGGATCTGTTTTAATTGACAGAAGAGATGCAAGACAATCTCTAACAGCCTTAGCTAAATTTGGTAAATTCATCAAAAAAAATAATTATGCCGCGGTTATCTTTCCAGAAGGTACCCGAAGTATTGACGGTAGCCCTAAAGCGTTTTCTTCAAATGGCTTAAAAATGTTGGTAAAATATGCTCCAGGAGCTTATGTTGTTCCGGTTTCTATCAATAACTGCTGGAAAATAACCCAGTACGGTAAATTCCCGCTAGGTGTAGGCGCTCATATTTCTTTTGAAATACATGAAGCTATTAAAGTAGATAGCATGCCGTTTAAGGACTTATTTACATTGACAGAGAAAATTGTGAAGGAAGGAATTAGATATTAGACTATTTGATGTAAGACAATGAGCAATATTACTGTTGTAGAATCATGACTATTTGATGCAGGAAATAGGACGAGCAATATTGGTGTTGTAGAATCAGGACTATTTGATGCAGGACATAGGATGAGTAATATTACTGTTGAAGACATAGGACTATTTGATACAGGACATAGGACGAGCAATATTACTGTTGTAGAATCAGGACTATTTGATGCAGGACATAGGACGAGCAATATTGGTGTTGTAGAATCAGGACTATTTGATGCAGAACATAGGATAAGCAATATTACTGTTGAAGACATAGGACTATTTGATACAGGACATAGGACTAGCATAGTTTCGGTTACATGACAGCATACTTTACGATTAAACATAAAATAAAAAGCCCTAAGATTTAAATATCTTAGGGCTTTTTCATGAATTATTATAAAGAA
>NVRM01000033.1 GCA_002400885.1 Flavobacteriaceae bacterium | reverse complement strand
ATGGTGGTAGTTCCTTTTGCAAACATGGCGGCTAAAATAATATTAGCAGTCCCTGTTACAGAAGCTTCATCCAATAACATATACGTCCCCTGTAATTCTTTGGCTTCTACACCATAAAAATGCTCTTCTTTATTATATCTAAAAGTAGCACCTAATTTTATAAACCCTTCAAAATGGGTATCTAATCGGCGTCTTCCTATTTTATCACCTCCTGGTCTTGGAATAAATCCTTTCCCAAAACGCCCTAATAAGGGACCTACAATCATAATGGAACCTCTTAGAGAACCTCCGTCTTTTTTAAAAGCTTCCGACTCTAAATAATCAATATTTACTTCATCTGCCTGAAAGCAATACGTATGTGCTCCTAATTTTTCTATTTTTACGCCTAATTCACCTAGAATAAAAATTAATTTATTCACATCACGAATATCAGGAATGTTTTCGATGACCACTTTTTCAGCAGTCAAAAGAACAGCACATATAACCTGTAACGCTTCATTTTTTGCACCTTGAGGAGTAATTTCTCCATGAAGTTTATGTCCTCCTTCTATTTTGAATGTAGCCATTTATTTATTTTAGTTGCGTTTGAACGTACGTTTAGGATAGTTCTTCTTTTTATTATTATTGTTATTGTTATTGTTGTGTTGTTTTTGTCCTCCTTTATGTCCTCCTTTATTGGAATTCGTATGGGTACTGGTAGGAGTCTTTTTTCTTAGAAAGTTTTTACTATCTGACAACGGTTCTCCTAAAGGTTCTAAATCTATTTTTCCATGGGATAAATCTAGCAAATGCTTAAAGATGATATAATCGTCTACAGTATCCTTATTCCAGTTTAAATAACATTTTTTCATGTGATTGGCAATAGAAAAATACAAGCCTTCTCTTTTGTCATCCTCTGGCCAAGTAATCGCCTCATCTATCATGATTTGAATGGTGTTCCCGTAATAACGATATTTAGTAGCCATCTTTGGATATCCAAGGTGTACAGGCTTTTCCATCAATTCCTCTTTCGAAGGTTTTTCGTAAGGTGAATCCACATCCAATTTAAAATCGGCCATGATAAATAATTGATCCCAAAGTTTGTGCTTAAAATCAGGCACATCTCTTAAATGCGGTTGAATATTACCCATAACACTCACGATGGCACGTGCCATTTTGTTACGTTCATCTCTATCTTCTAGCGCGATACAATGATCAATCAATTTATGAATATGTCTCCCATATTCAGGTATGATTAAATCCGATCTTTCCGCATTATATTCTAAGTCAAAATTCATGTACTTTATTTCTTTGTGATCATGCAAATTACAATAATAAATGCATTACATCATTATTATTTTATTATTTTAAGTTTGGCAAATTGCAACAATAACTTTTTGGATCCAATCCCCGGAAATTTGATTTCTGCCTTCTGATTGGCGCCCTCTCCTTCGATTGTTAAGACCTCTCCTTTTCCAAATTTGGTATGCATTACAAAATTACCTGCTTTGATTTCACTCGAAAAATCAAAGTCTATACTCGCTTTTACCACTTTTTTTAATTTGCGTGGTGGCATCTTTTTTTCTAATGAAGGGCGTTTAACATCGCCTTTTTTTGCACTCGGACGAAGGGCTGGTTTTTTGAACCTTATTTTTGGCTTTGGTGTGTAGTTGGTACGTACATCCAGCTCTCCAAAAATATCTTCATCCAGGTATTTATTTTTCAAGGGTTCCGAAGTCGTTGTCAAAAACTCTAAGTACTGCTCGTCTATTTCTCCTAAGAACCTACTCGGCTCACAATCGACTAGTTTTCCCCATCGGTATCTATTTCTTGTGTACGATAGATACGCTTGACGTTCTGCTCTGGTCAAAGCCACATAGAACAGCCTACGCTCCTCTTCTAAATCCGCACGACTTGTCATACTCATGGCAGAAGGAAATAAGTTTTCCTCTAATCCTACAACATATACAATAGGAAATTCCAATCCTTTTGACATGTGAATGGTCATCATAGCTACCCGTGGTTCATCATCTTTATCATCTCCATCCAAATCCGAAGCCAAGGCTACATCTTCTAGGAAAAAAGCCAAAGACGCATCCTCTTCTTTCTCTTTTTGGTCTACAATAAAGTCCTTCAGTCCGTTCAATAATTCCTGAACATTTTCTACTTTACTTATGCCTTCTGGAGTCCCGTCCTTATCTAAATCTTTAATTAATTTGGTTTTCTTTACCACCAAATCTGCGACTTCAAATGCATTGCTGGTTTCTGCAGCGATCTGAAAAGTCTTTATCATGGTAACAAAATCTCTTAATTTAGTTTTTGTCCCTGCATTTATTTTTAAATCTATCTGATCTATATGTTCTAGAATCTCATAGATCGATTTTTTATAATGATTCGCTGCAACCGCTAATTTATCAATGGTCGTCGCACCTATTCCTCTAGGAGGATAATTGATCACGCGTTTTAAGGCTTCCTCATCGTTTTGATTCACTAACAATCTCAAGTATCCGAGCGTGTCTTTAATCTCTTTTCGCTGATAAAATGAAAGTCCTCCGTAGATCCTATATTTAATTCCTTTCTTACGAAAAGCGTCTTCAAAGGCTCTGGATTGAGAATTGGTTCTGTATAACACACAGAAATCCGAGTATTTTAATTGCTCATTCATAGCCGTTTCAAAAACGTTTTCTGCTACAAATCTCCCCTCCTCACCATCGGTGGTGGTTCTCATAACCTTTACGGGAGCTCCTTGTTCATTTGCCGTCCAAACGTCTTTTTCGATTTTGGTTTTATTCTTATCGATCACACTGTTTGCTGCCTGTACAATATTTCCCGAAGAACGGTAGTTTTGCTCCAGTTTAAACATGCGTACATCTTTATAATCCTTCTGGAAATTCAAGATATTCTGAATATTTGCTCCACGGAAGGCATAGATACTCTGAGAGTCATCTCCAACCACACAAATATTTTGAAAACGATCTGCCAATGCTTTTACAATCAAGTACTGCGAGTGGTTTGTATCCTGATACTCATCCACCATTATATAGCGAAACCTATCTTGATACTTGGCCAATACATCCGGAAAACGTGTCAATAACTCGTTAGTTCTCAATAATAAATCATCAAAATCCATGGCACCTGCCTTAAAGCATCTATCTACATATTCCTTGTAAATATCTCCCATTCTAGGGCGACTTGCCTTTTTATCGTCCTCCTGATATTCTGGATTCCCAAAATATGCTTTTACGGTAATCAAATTGTTTTTAAATTGAGAAATCCTGCTCAATACCTGCTTGGATTTATACCGATCCTTGTCCAATTGCATTTCTCTAACAATCGCACCAATCAGACGAACAGAATCCTGAGAGTCATAAATAGTAAAATTAGAAGGAAAGCCCAATCGACTAGATTCTGACCTTAAAATACGTGCAAAAACCGAGTGAAAAGTCCCCATCCATAGGTTTTTACCTTCACTCCCCACCGTATCTATAATACGCTGTTTCATCTCCTTGGCCGACTTATTGGTAAAGGTTAATGATAAAATATTAAAGGCATCCACGCCATTTTCCAACAAATAAGCAACCCGATAAGTAAGCACCCTGGTTTTACCAGAACCTGCTCCTGCAATAATGATCATAGGACCATTCATTTGCAATACCGCCTTTCGTTGGGATTCGTTAAGACTATCTAAGTAATTTGACACAATTTTAGTTTAATCCAAGGAAAAATATCCTCTGAGTTTAATGCACCGACACAGCGTCGGAAACTTTTCCGCCTTGCACATAACAATTGCAAAGTTCAAGTGCCAAAAGTACTACTACAAACTAAGTAAAACAAGTATTTTATAGAGAACCTATTTTAAGGCATTTTTTTAGGATTAGAAAATAATTGAAAAACCCATACGATTAAGATTCCAAGAACCATAATACTACTTGCTACTAATAACAACAAATAATAAGGACCTATAGGTTGCCACTTTACAAGATGTAAAAATCCTTGTAAGAAAAACAAGATCTCCGTACTAAAAAAGCCTGCTAAAAACAGGGACAAACCAAACTTAGGAAATAATGGTTTAAAATAAAACCCTCTCAGTTCTACGATCAATGTCAATAAGAAAAAACTAATAAATCCAATGGTCACCATATGTAAATATCCTATCAATAAATAAGGTTTAAGTTCGATGGTTTTTGTAACAAAATAAGGAAATGATGACAAGAATTGCGCCACTAATTTTAGCCCATAAGAAACCATTACTGTCATTAATAATATGCGCGAATAGTTACTTAAACTATACCTGATAAATGTCTGTTTGATGATCACCATCAGATACAGCAACCCGATAAGTTGAATCACTGCTGCAATCCCTCCAATGATATTTAAACTTATGTGAACATCGCTCCATAAAACAGACAATGCATAGGCTGGAATACAGGCAATATTTGTATAATAATAAAAATGTTTGATACGACGTTGAGAGATAATCATACTTTTTTTACGAAGCATTTTAAAGAAAACTCCAAACAAGGCAAATACAAAGAATCCGTTGTATAAAAAATGCAAATAAAAGTAAATGGCATTATAATACAAGTCCGTTTTCCCTTGTGTAAGCACTACAAAAGCAACAAACCAGGTCGCCAAGCTTGAAAGTACATAATAATAGATACTCGCCTTTGCAAACTTAGAGGATATTAAATGTTTGGTGTCATTTTTCAAATCCTTTATCATTTCATAACAAAAAACGTAGGAAGTAAGCCCAAACACCGTTAATAAAATAATGGAAAACAAGTGATAACCACTCAGCACAAAACTCGCAAGCATTAAAGCTATACAAGTAAACATGATCCAATAGGTGATACAGTACACCTTTTTAGCCCGTTGTTCTGTCGTTAAAAAAACGTATTGCATGACGATTAAAGTAGAAAGAAAGCCCCAACCTAAAAACGCAACATGCGAATGACTCTGTAAAACGTTGTTATAGTCAAATTGAAAAATCGGTTTTACAACCTGTAATCTCAACAATAAACCATACAATACAGACAAAGCAAACAAGGTTAAACTTAGTTTTAATTTTATCTTATCAATCTTATTTATAGTACCCATGAGTTAAATTTGGAAAGTGCGAATAACGACCTTTTTGCCATTTCTAGCAAGTTTTACCTTCGGAACAGTACGAAAGAAGACCAATCATATTATAATTCAATGTATTACAATTAACATCATTTTTACGGAAAAACCAAAAACAATGCAATACAAGCACTCCGAGAAGGCATTTATAGGTAACGAATGCGCATATTATCACTCCATACACTTCCTTACTACAGGCTTAAAAGGCAAACAAATTCTCGCAATAGGCATCCCTTAAACTATAGAAACACAAACAAACGAACTACAAGCAAGTATCCCCGTATTAAATAGCGTCTCCTTCCTTGTAAAAAAATTATATAAAGAGTAAAAAAAGTGATATTTTTGGACAAAACAAACTCCATGGAAACAGATTTGCTAAGCAGCACAATATCATATACATTACCCGCCCTTATCACTGGTCTAACCGCCGCCTTTGTGATTAAAAAGTTTTTGGCAAATTCTGACAAACGTGCTATTTTAGAAATGAAAAGAGATTCACAGAAACAACTATTACCTATAAAGCTACAGGCATTTGAACGAATGACACTCTTCTTAGAGCGCATAGAACCATCCAAACTACTACTTAGAGTTGCCCCTAATTCGACTGATAAAAATCAATATAGAGATTATCTAATCGCATCTATTCAACAAGAATACGAACATAATTTAGTACAACAAATCTATATTTCTGACCAATGTTGGGGGCTAATATTAACCGCTAAAAATTCAATTATTAAATTGATAAAAGACAGTTCCTCCGACACAAATGTAGCAGATGCCAACCAGTTAAGAGAAATAATTCTAACAAAAACCATCAAAGAACCGGCAGCAAGTATCAGTGCATTGAGGTATATTAAAACAGAGGTAAGAAGTTTATTTTAAAAAAACAACAATTTAGTACACCACTACCCCTTACAAATAAAACATAAAAAAATAATGGATTTAGGATTGAAAGAGAAGATCGTTTTGGTTGCAGCAGCGAGCCAAGGCTTAGGAAAAGCAACAGCATTGGAATTTGCAAAAGAAGGTGCACATGTAGCCATTTGCGGAAGAAACCTAGAAAATCTTGCCGCTGCAAAAAATGAAATCACACAAGTAGGTACAGGAACGGTTTTTACTGTACAAGGTGATTTATCTATAGAAAAGGATCGTGAAAATATCCTTGAAAGTATTTTAAATAACTACGGTCATATCGATATTCTCGTTTGTAATACAGGCGGACCACCCTCTGGAAACTTTGATAGTTTTTCCATGGAAGACTGGAACACGACCTACCAATCTTTACTCGCAAGTACCGTTTCCTTAATTAAAGGCGTATTGCCCGGCATGAAAAATCAAGGATGGGGACGTATCATAAGCATCACCTCTATTTCCGCTAAACAACCCATAGAAAACTTATTACTGTCTAATTCCATGCGTGCTGCAGTTGTTGGACTGATGAAAACCTTGGCCAATGACTTAGGTAAATACAATATTACAGTTAATAATATAATGCCTGGTTACACAAAAACCAATCGCTTACTAAGTTTGATAGAAAAAAATCCGTCTATGAATAATTTGACAAAAGAAATTCCATTACAGCGTTTTGGTAGCCCGGAAGAGTTTGCTGCTACCGTAGTTTTTATGGCAAGTACTCGTGCTAGTTATATCACAGGAACCTCCTTAGCTGTAGATGGAGGGTGGATAAAAAACATCCTCTAAATCATGCTGTAACTTAAGTTATGTTTATAAAAAATCTAAAAATGTGTTTTTTTTTTGATCTATGAAACAATGTATGCCAATATACTGAGATTGCGGAAAACCACATTTTTGTTTTTAGAATAGAATATGTACATTGCAATTTAGTTTAAAAAAGTCCCTAATCATTTAATAAATTTAATATTGCACAGTTATATTATACTACCGGGATTAAAACTCGTTATACAACTTTATACAGGGAGTTATGCATTAAAAGAAGCCATAGATTCAAAAGAAACTATCTTAAATGACTCTGCATTCAAACATGATTTTAAGTTTCTCATAGACGTCTCCAAGGCTAAGTTTGAATTGTCAGATTCTGATCGTATTTTTTTTTCTGAATATATAAAAAAACTTGTGCGTAATGGAATACATGGAGATACTACAATTCTTACCCATGAACCTAATCAAGTTGCCAATGTAAAATTGATAGATCAACTTGTAAATGCAGATTCAGACCGTAAACATGGAATATACAGCACTTTAAGAAACTCCGTTGCCTTTTTGAAATATAACAAACAAGACTATATACGCATAAAGGCAGCAATCGTAACACTTAAACAGCAACTGCAATTAAAAGAAAAACACCCCCCTATTCCTACGCATGAAAATAAGTCCCTTTCAAGTCATTACCGCCATCAAATATTACCCAAAGAAAAATTAATAGTACAATGTCATATAAATCACGTAGATTTCGAAGAGACCAAAGCATTTAAAAAACGTATTTATGGCGATAAATTGTACCAACCTGGCTATAAAAACTTAATAGACATGACCAATGCGACCTTGAATTTCACTCCTTCTGAATCCCGATTATATGCCGATTTTTTAGTAAATAACTATCGTGTTTCACATCCTGAAAAAACGGCTATCATTTCTACGGTACCTTTAGAAGTAGCGAAATCTTTTCTTATTAAATCCAACCTTGGAAAACACGCTGGAACACGTAAAATATTTAACAGTGTGGATCTAGCTTTAGAATGGCTAGGCTTCCAAAAAAAACACTTCGATATTATTAAAAATACACTTAAAAAATTGAACACTTATTAAAGGTGGCTTATAGCTTATGTCTGTTCGCTATGGAGTATCGTAAGCAGTATACACAAGACACTTACCTCGTAAACACCTCTCTTTCAGTAATACTACAGAAATATATACCGCGAATAGCAAGTCCTATAAATCCTTTCTTCTAAGAAGGCGGAATTACGAAACACATGCTCTCTATTGAGGGAATACAATCACAGATAGCCTTAAGAATTCCTAAAGACAGTATCAACGACAGAGCACTATTGTCGGAGAAATAGATACAATTGTAGGAGAGCTGGAAAAAAATGCCTTCCAACATTAAATTTTAAGGATGAAAAGTAAGACTATAAATCAATTCCTTCTATTTCATTTAATTTTTCCTCTCTCAAGGCGTAGTTTCGAATCATAAAAATAGTAAGCAAAGCCAATGGAATACCAATAAAAGACAGTACTGCATCAGCAATGGTTAGATCTATTAAATCAGCTATTGTTTTTGAACGGATAGCCCCTTTAAGAACAGCCACCGCGATATAATTAGAAATAACCCACAGTGTCCACCAAACACCTATAATTAAGGAACTGTAAGTATTAAACCCATCAAATTTCAAGGCAATCATACGGGAAGTTTCTTGCCACATTTCTTTCATTATTTGGTAGGGACGGAATATAGAAATCACAGGGATAAACCAAGCGATAAGTGCCCATTTATTTTCTAAATCACAGCGTGTTCGAATGCTTAAATTATAATAGCCCCTTCGAAACCACTGAATAAAAGTAACTGCAGAAATGATAGATACAAGGGTGTATAAGATCCCTATAATTTGTTCTCTTGTATCATTTATAGTGAATACTTCTTCTGGTATAAACTCGCCTCTATTTACAGACTGTAATAGTGTGTATTGCATATAAGAAGACCCTATAGAAATAATTTCAAACAGCAAGACTATTGCGATTAATAATTGTGCAAGCTCCGCCCTTTTTTGATTTGGTCTTATGGCTTCTCTTTTCTTTTTCTCTAGAGCTATAAGCACCCTATCCTCTTCAAAATCCATACATTCATCCACAAAAGTTGCTTTTTCACCAGTGAGACTACAAATCAACCCTTGTTTTAGGTCTAATTCCCTAGAGGAACATCTTTTACAAAACATTAATTGATCTTCTCTTGTCATATTTATTTAGCCTTATTTTTTTATGTTTTCTGCTTCAATTTTAGCAGTTCTTTCAATATGTTTTTTAACATCCCAAACTAAATCCCAATGTCCAATATAATCTTTAAGTTTTCCTAATCCTACTTCTGCACGTCTTTTATCAACATTTTTCGGATCAATTAATGGAGCAACATATTTTTCTTGTGTTTCTATATCAGAATGAATTTGACTTCCATAGATTTGTCGTTTTCCTTGACCTAAAGCAACTCTGTCTTGCAAAAGCGCTAAACTACTTGAATTTGCATTCCCTTTTAATACAGCATCTTTCATCATAGGCATATATTTTAATTGAGTATCTATATCTGAATGTTGTATTACTAAAAATAATGTAGCATTTCCCATTCCGCCAATAATATTTTTTCCTAGCCAACCTTTTTCGTCAAGTAATTTTGTTATTTGCAATAAATTTAATGAATCGGATTCTTTGTTTAATCTTAATAACTCTTTAACTTCTTTTGAGTCTTTTCCATGTTTTTTTAAAACTGTTCCATATTGATTTCTATATTTCTGGTCTTTTTGAAAAATAGAATCAAGCATTATAACCAAAGGTTTATCTAAATCTTTTTCTTTTTTAATCTTATTAGTTTTTACAATAGTAATTAATTGATTCCATTGTTTGTCTTTATATAAAAAGTTTAAATCAGTATCAGTCGTAATATGTCCTAAATTACTATATTTACTATCATTTGCCAATCTGAATAGATGATAAAATGCTCTTTCGCTATTTCCGGCTAATGAATAGGAACAAGATGCATTATATCTATCATTTGAAAATGCTTTCCCACCTATTGCATCAAATCCTACTTGATATTTTTTTGCGGAATTTACATAATCTTTTTGTTCATACAATTTCCAAGCTTCTTTTATTGAAACTGCATATTTTTCTTTATCTTCTTTTATCATTTGTTTCCCCGTTACTTCCATAACTTCAGTTGTTTTTGTAACGCTTGATTTTTGCATTTTACAAGAAGTTAGTAATCCGATTACAACTAGTAATAATAGTTTTTTCATAATTCTCGGTTTTTTATAAATATTAACGGCTTACATAAAGCTTCATTGCCTGATAGTAGCGTAAAACCACATAAGTACAAAACCAACTTGAAAATTGGAGAAGATTTTACTACCTAAGCCAAAACTCACCAATGATTTTTAAATGGTCCTAAAAGCAGCTTTTACACTCATATTCTACACTAGAGTGTATATGTTGTTTGTAATTTCTTAACCACAATACTTGACCTAGTTGACAGAAAAGTGGGAGACTGTACCTTAAGTGAGTGCATAACAAGTCAAACACCATCGTAAAGGCTTGAATTCCGGCTCGAAAACAAGAATTATGAACCCAGAATTCATTTTTCATTCAGTCAGAGGAGTGCAATATGCTTCTAATAAAATGACTGCTATTATAAATTATATTGAGAAAATAACGGAGCGCATGAGTAGAACTGCAGAACACATCACGAATTCCTTAATTTGAAATATAATCGTTGCGTAAAAGGTGATTATTTTGATAATACTGCTTCTTAGATCTTTTATATACCCATAAAGTATGAGTCGCTCTATCGTCTTAAGTACATGCCACATGTACAGACGCTTAAGCCAATAAATGAGTAATCTATTGGTACAAGACCAAAAAATTATATTCAAGTTCGGGGTATTTATAACCCCTTGAAATGGAAATAAAACTAAAAAATAAAATTAATAAAGTGGCTTCGTAAATTAGTCCCCTATTTATTAGGAACTCCACACATCTTTTGGGCCAGTAATAGTCTACAGTTTGTTTATATTAAATAAAAGATACAGTAAATCATCCCTAAATTGAAACCTGAATGACATAATATTGCTCCCAATATAGAGTCCGTTCTTTTTTTCATTTCAAAGAATATTAAGCTAACAATAAACATTCCTGAAATCCAAATTAACGTTGGAATTAAATAAAAGTCCCAACTGTTATTAATGAAAACTAATCCAAAATGAGAAACATGTGTTAAAGCAAAAGCTGAACTATCTATAATTGACGCTTTTTTATTCCCAACGGATTTCGCAAAACTTCCATGGACAATTCCTCTAAAAAACAATTCTTCACCAATTGGACTAAAAATCATTCCCGTAATTGCCATTATTAGAAACATTGTCTTTTTTCCTTGAGTCGAAATGTTTTCAGGAATATTATATGATTTTCCAATATATTCATACCAATTCTCGTAAGTCCCCCCATAGAAACCTTGTCCCAAAAAGTGTAAAACAATACTAAAGAGTATTCCTATACCTAAAGCTATAATTAGATAGTTTAGTTTTGTTGTTGTTGTTTGAATTCCTGTTTTTTTTCTTCCGTACTTACTTAAAAATATAAATGGAATTATTGCTGAAAGAAACATTACTAAACCAATCAAACTATAATTTCCAGTTTCATTTGCTTTCAGTACCAGAACAAATCTAGTAACACAGACAATCAAAAGTAATAATAGTCCAAATTTCCAGTCAAATTTAAAATATCTATTCCAAAAAGGTCTTAATTCATCTTTCATTCTCTTGTAATGTGGGTTTTAATTACTGCCAGTACCAAGACGCTAGAAGTAAGACCGAAGGTGAATTGAATTCAGCTAATGTTAGCTGTCACTGCTTCGATTTTGTTATTTATTTTGATCAAATCTATAAATATATTTTTTACAGAAAGTATTATACGAATAGAAAAACAAGAATCCAACACACCTACCCAAGTTCCGAAATACGATTCAAAACAATAGTTTTTTTAAACGCCCCTCTGATTGCTAAAATTAGCTGCTTACGTCTATCTTTAATCTTTAAGAGATTTGATCATTTTTTCATATTCAGAAATTTTTGTTTCCAATCTATTGTTTAAATAATCATTTTTGTTGCTTAGCGTAGATGAAATCAATTTAGCCTCTTCACAATACCTAATCATTTTACTTTTATCCCAATATATAGGAGGCGTTTGTAGGTTTGTTATTCTGTCTGCTATTTTAACAATGCCAACTTCTTTTTGTAATTTGTTTATCCGTATTAAACTATCCAGCATTCTTTCCTGTTTTGATGCTAGCTTTTCATCTTTACTTAATGCTTGTACAGCGTTGGCCATAGGTTCTCCAAATTCCTTTTTTATTTCGTAAAAATCAGTATTTGTATCCTCTATGGTGTCGTGTAATATGGCTGCTTGAACCGCAAAATTAATATCAAATTTTTCACTATAATTATACGCCATTAACACCTCCATAGCCACATTGGAGAGATGTAAAAGGTAGTTAGCATTGGTCCCTGGAACTTTTTGTTCACTATGTTTTTCTCCTGCAAACTTAAGTGCATTTTGATATAATTCTTGCGTCATATTGTCTTTTTTCTAGTATAGATCACACGCCACTATTCACACTAAAAGACCACCTATAAACGGAGGCCCAATATCTAGATACGATAGAGGAGCTATGTATTCGTTAAACATTGCATGCTTTTCATGTAAGGTTCCTCAAATATAAATCAAATCTACACAGCACACTAACAATAAAGTGTTTTTAAGGCTCGTAGTAAGCGGTAGCAGCAACTAACTAATATTACTCCACAGCGTGCTGTTTTTCGCAATATGCTGATAGGTATCCAAGATCATTTTATGCTCTGGTTTGGATAAATTTGGATCTTCGTTTAATAAATGAATCGCTTCTGCACGGACCTGTGTGAGCACTTCCGCATCTTTTACGATATCGGCTATTTTTAAATCCAGAACACCACTTTGTTGTTTTCCCATTAAGTTCCCTGGGCCTCGGAGTTTGAGGTCAACTTCTGCAATTTTAAAACCATCCGAAGTATCCACCATGGTTTTTAAACGAACTTTAGAATCCGCAGAGAGCTTAAAACCACTCATCAGAATACAAAAACTCTGTTCCGCTCCACGTCCTACCCGTCCACGGAGCTGATGGAGTTGTGAGAGCCCAAAACGTTCCGAGCTTTCGATGATCATAATGGATGCATTGGGGACGTTCACCCCTACTTCTATCACGGTGGTAGCCACCATAATTTGAGTTTCTCCCTTAATAAAGCGGTTCATTTCATATTCTTTGTCGGCAGGTTTCATTTTCCCGTGGACAATGCTAATTTGGTATGTCGGCAAGGGGAATTCACGGATAATACTTTCATAACCGTCCATCAAATCCTTGTAATCCATGGCTTCGGACTCGTTTATCAGTGGATATACCACATATACTTGTCGCCCTTTTTCGATTTCCTCTCGCATAAATTTAAACACGCTCAGTCTATTACTATCGTAACGATGGGCAGTTTTTATTTCCTTTCTACCAGGAGGTAATTCGTCGATCACAGAAATATCCAAATCACCATACATACTCATGGCCAGGGTTCTAGGAATGGGTGTAGCTGTCATCACTAAAATATGTGGTGGCAACGTATTTTTCTTCCATAATTTAGAACGTTGTTCCACCCCAAAACGGTGTTGCTCATCAATAATTGCAAAACCGAGGTTCTTAAATTGTACTTTATCTTCTAGCAAGGCATGGGTACCTATTAATATGTCCAAGGAACCATCCATCAAGGCTTCGTGAATTTCACGGCGTTGTTTTACTTTGCTAGAGCCCGTCAATAGTTTTACGGTAATGGGTAAATCACCCAACTGCTCTACGATAGAATGATAATGCTGTATGGCTAATATTTCCGTGGGCGCCATCAAAGCGGCTTGGAAACCATTGTCTATGGCCATTAACATACACAGCAAGGCTACGATGGTTTTTCCAGACCCTACGTCGCCTTGTAACAATCGGTTCATTTGCGCATTGGATCCCACGTCTTTCCGAATTTCTTTTAACACCCGTTTTTGAGCATTGGTCAAATCAAAAGGCAATCCGTTTGTATAGAAATCATTAAAATGAGGACCTATCTTATCAAAAACATAGCCTTTGATACGGGATTTTCGAAGGATTTTTTTTCGAATTAACTGTAATTGGATATAGAACAACTCTTCAAAAATCAAACGCTGTTGTGCTCGGGTCAATAATTCCTGAGATTTAGGGAAGTGAATATTATACAAGGCTTCCGATTTGGACAATAAGCCATTTTCACTGATCAATGATTCCGACAAGGATTCTCTGAACCTACCTTGGGTTTCGACAAACAATTGTTGCATCATTTTTACCAATACGCGATTGGTCACTCCTCTATTACTTAATTTCTCTGTACTTGGATAAATGGGTTGCATAATAATTTGCCCACTTTTTTTATGGACAGAAAGCAATTCCATTTCTGGATGTGCCATGGAAAATTTAGTTCCATATAAGGTGGTTTTTCCAAACAAAACATACGGTTCGTTCACCTTTATATTGTCTTTTATCCATTTGGCCGCACGAAACCACACTAGTTCAATCGTCCCAGTGCCATCCGTAAATGTTGCTACGAGTCTAGATCCCCGTTTTTGCTTCACAGATTTAAAGGAAATTACTTTCCCTACCAACTGAATTTCCGAAGCATTCTGCTGCAAACTACCAATGTTGTAAAACTGTGTTTTATCGATGTATCTATTTGGAAAAAAACTGATTAAATCCCCAAAAGTACGAATTCTAAGTTCACTTTTAAGCAAATCAGCCCTTACTGGTCCTACACCCGTTAGGTACGCAATCGATGTATTGAGGTTATATTGTGGCATCCGTAATAATTAGGTTACGAAGATAGTAAATGCTTGGAATTCTTTACTACCTTTGCAGTTCAAAAAATAATACATGCGATTACATAAGAATTTAGTTATTACCGTTGTTAATTCCTTAAAATTGATATTTATAGAAGAGGAGTATGCTGGGAAGGTAGTAGAGAAAGCGTTAAAAATTAATAAAAAATGGGGAGCACGCGATAGAAAGTTCATTGCGGAGACCATTTATGACATCGTACGATGGAAACGTTTATACAACGAGATAGCCGGAACTAAGGATCATTACACCAATGATAACTTATGGAAATTAGTCGCTGTTTGGGCGGTATTACGTGATGTAGAATTGCCAGAATGGCAACACTTCTACGGAACGCCTGTACGTAGAATAAAAGGAAGATTCAACGAATTACAAAAAGACCGCGTATTTAAAGAGTCTATTCCAGATTGGATGGACGAAGTATGTGTCAAAGAATTAGGAGAGAAAAGATGGTCTAAGGAAATTACTGCTTTGAATCAACAAGCAAGTGTAATTGTCCGTACCAACTCTTTAAAAATAACCAAAATAGCCTTGCAAAAGGAATTTGCACAAGCTGAAATACAAACTAGTTTTGTACCAGAAAAAACTCATGCCTTACAATTGGACAAACGTGCCAATGTTTTTGTAACGGATATGTTTAAAAAAGGATATTTTGAGGTACAGGATGCCTCTTCTCAGTTAGTAGCACCTTATTTAGATGTAAAACCTGGAATGCGTGTGATTGACACCTGTGCTGGAGCTGGAGGAAAAACCTTGCATTTGGCTGCATTGATGGAAAACAAAGGACAGATTATCGCCTTGGACATCTACG
Source organism: Flavobacteriaceae bacterium (assembly GCA_002400885.1). Taxonomy (GTDB): domain Bacteria; phylum Bacteroidota; class Bacteroidia; order Flavobacteriales; family Flavobacteriaceae. The sequence goes on along the minus strand of NVRM01000033.1, from coordinate 10,804 downwards.
AGCACAAATTAAGACAGTTAAAAAAACGTGCCAAACGTAACGGAGCGCACAATATAACAACCCGTGCTATCAATACTACCAAAGACATCAAAAAATTATACAATACCGCAGACCGTGTATTGATCGATGCTCCTTGTAGTGGAATCGGTGTCTTAAAAAGAAACCCAGACTCTAAATGGAAATTAAAACCTGAGTTTTTAGATACTATTAGAAAAACCCAATCGGAAATTCTAAACAACTATTCTAAAATGCTGAAAGTAGACGGTCAGTTAGTGTATGCTACCTGTTCTATCTTACCTTCGGAAAACGAATTACAAGTGGGGAAATTCTTGTCAGAAAACACTAATTTTGTATTATTATCAGATTATAAAGTATCCCCAGCAGAAAGTGGATATGATGGTTTTTATATGGCCTTAATAAAAAGAGTTGAATAATTATGAAGATAAAAATTTTAATTGCAAGTTTTGCGTTAGTACTTGCTGCCTGTGGTAATGGTATCGACAGTCCTAAGCCTACACCAGATCCAGTCGAAGAGAATAAAAATCCCGGAGATTTTACGGCAAGCGTACAAAACATCACGATAGATCAAGCGACAGTAACATGGACCAATGCCATAGACCCTGACGGAGATACTGTGACTTATAAAGTAAGCCAAGGAACTACCAGCAGTACTAGTTTAAATGCAAACACTTTTACTTTTGCTGGTTTAACAGATGACACTACTTACAATGGGACAGTCACTGCAAATGATGGTAAGGGGGGAGAAAACACCGCTGATTACACCTTTAAAACAGATGTAAAACCAACAAGTGACATCGGAGATTTTGTAATTCCAGCGGCTATTTCTGAATACTATAGCAGCATGGATTTCACAAAGACAGAAATACCTTTGTTTGATGATTTGGCGGTCTTAACTATTGCTAAACATTCAAACATGTTAGAGTATGGTGATCGTCACGATTATTTATACACGGCTGATGAAGATGCTAATAATACGGATAACGTAATCCTTCTATATTCTGGTGTTAGTACAGACAAGAGAGAATACATGAGTGGTAATAACAATTACAATCCACAAACATTTAATACAGAACATGTATATCCTCAATCTAAGTTAGGTTCAGGAAATGCAAAAGGTGATTTACATCACTTAAGAGCTTGTAATGGTAACATTAACGGAAATAGAGGGCATTTAGCTTTTACAGACGGTTCTGGTTCTTATGGAGTCAAAAGTGGTGCTTGGTATCCTGGTGATGACTGGCGTGGTGATGTTGCAAGAATGGTTTTATATGTGAATCTACGTTATGATGAACCTTTAAATAGTGATATCAGTACAGACGGAAAAGACCTGTTTTTAAAATGGAACAGAGAAGATCCTGTATCTGCCATTGAAATTCAACGTAATAATGTCATCGCAAACGCACAAGGAAATAGAAATCCTTTTATTGACAATCCTTATTTAGTAACTGTTATTTTTGGTGGTGCTGCTGCTGAGAATAGATGGGCTGAATAGAGAATAGTATTGAGTTTGAGAAAGGATCATTTATACGGATAACTGATCATAGTAACATATATAAAAAGCAACGAGAAATCGTTGCTTTTTTTGTTTATTAGGGCTTCGGCTCCGCTCAGCCTCCTTAGCTCATCTTAAATTTCAAAATGATTAGTCTGTTTGAATAGTTCTAAAATCAAACGTCACTGAGCGGAGCCGACCGAAAAACCTGAATAGTTCTCAAATCAAACGTCACTGAGCGAAGCCGAAGTGTTATTCCAAATCCCCATCAGCTTCCAAATACAAGGCTTCCAACTGGCTTTTAACTTCCTCTGATGGATCTTTCCACATTCCACGCTGTATGGCTTCCAACATGCGCTCTGACATGTCTTTTAATGCCCATTTATTATGTTCTTGAATAAAGGCTTTGTTTTCTGCATCTAGTAGATAGGCTTCGGTTATTCCTTGGTACATAAAATCTTCGATCAAATTGGTCGTGGCATCATAGGCAAATAAATAATCCATGGTCGCCGCCATTTCAAAGGCTCCTTTATACCCATGGTCACGCATACCTTGCATCCATTTTGGATTGACCACACGAGATCTATATACTTTATGTAATTCTTCTTTTAAGGATTTAATTTTCGGGTTGTCGGGTCTTGAATGGTCTCCAAAAAATGTATCAGGAGCTTCTCCCTTCATTTTAGTAACAGCTGCCGTCATTCCTCCTTGGAACTGGTAATAATCATCAGAATCCAATAAGTCATGTTCTCTATTGTCCTGATTTTGTATGACTACTTCTATGTTTTCCAATCGTTTTTCGAAGGATTCATGGGCCGAAGTTCCTTCGTTTTTTGCCCCGTGATAGGCATAGCCACCCCAATTGATATACACCTGTGCTAAATCTGCCTGTGTTTCCCAATTTTTTCCATCAATCAAGCCCTGTAAACCTGCACCATAGGCACCCGGTTTGGATCCAAAGACACGAAACAACGATTTCTCTGTGGCCTGTTTTTCGGAAAGTCCTTTCGATATCCAATCAACTTTTTCCTCTTCGAACCGCTTTTTTATAGGGTTCATATCCTCCTGTTCATCCAATGTTGCCAGTTTTTCAACGGCGGCATTGAACAAGGAAATCACATCTGGAAAAGCATCTCTAAAAAATCCAGAGATACGCAAAAGCACATCTACCCGTGGTCGTTTTAATTCTAGTAAAGACAGCACCTCAAAATCTGAGACCCTGCGATTCAATCCAGACCAGATAGGACGAATTCCCATCAAGGCAAAAGCCTGAGCTATATCATCCCCTCCTGTACGCATGGTAGAGGTTCCCCATACGGAAATACCGATGGATGTAGGATACTCTCCATGCTCTTGTAAATACCGGTCAATAATATTATTGGCACTTTTCACCCCCAATTCATAAGCGGCATTGGTAGGAATAGTTCTCACATCTACCGAATAGAAATTCTTTCCTGTAGGCAATAAATCAAGGCGTCCTCGTGTAGGGGCTCCAGATCCACCTGCAGGAACATATTTCCCGTTCAGTCCGGCTATTAAATTACTAAACTCATCACTTGTCTCATAAATATTAGGAATGGTGCTCGTTATAATTTCTTGTATAACACGGGCGGTATCCACACCTAAAAGTTCCATGTTTATAGTTCCTTGCAAAGCATCCTCAATCGTATTGCTCGCTTTTAATTCTAATAATTCCACCAATTGCCCGTATGTTCTACAATACACACCCGAGATGGTTTGCTTAAAAGGAGCTTCAAAATCAACATTCAAGGGATCTACTTCCAAGCCTAGATCTTTTGCGATTGCTTGGGTAATCCCCAACACATTCCCCGTAGGCAAGCGATGTAATGCAACGATTAAATCCAATAATTTCCCCTCCACAGGATGACTCCCAAGAATATGTAATCCACCTCTAATCTGGGCTTCTTTTAACTCACACAAATAGCCATCTATTACCACTAACAATGCATCTATATCCTTTCCATCATCATTTAAATCAGACTTAAGGTCGGTAGAATTCACCAATTCCTCTACCTTCTTTTTTATTAGATTGGCACGTTTTGGATCCAATAAAGCAGCATCGTAATACTCGTCTATTAAGAGTTCTAAGGCCAATAAATCACCATAATTTTCTGCACGAGTCATGGGAGGAATCAAATGATCTATAATCACGGCATGTGTTCTCCTTTTGGCTTGTGTACCTTCGCCTGGATCGTTGATAATAAAGGGATAAAAATGAGGGATATCACCTAAAATAGCGGCAGGAAAACAGGTCTCTTTACTCAAAGCAACACTTTTTCCGGGCAACCATTCTAGATTTCCATGTTTTCCCATATGAATGATCGCATCCGCTTTAAAATAAGCTTGCAACCAAATATAATAGGCCAAATAAGCATAGGTAGGTGGTAAATCCGGTGAATGATAAGTCGCTTGTAAATCAATATCATACCCTCGACTCGGCTGTATACTTACAAAAACATTCCCCAAACATATTCCGGGAATGATAAATGCACCATTCCTGTAATTGGGAGAATCTGTAGGTGCCCCCCATTGAACTTCAATTTTTTCTCTTAATTCTATCGATATTTTATTGTAATAAGCGTAAAAATCAGTCTCAGAAATAGTAAGATTTACCTTGGCTTGGTACAAAGAATCGGGATCGTTGGTTATATTCTCCGTCAATCGATCTATCAATGCAGGAACATCCTTTGGGAGTGCATCACCCAAGTCATAACCTTGACGTTCTAATTCCTTTAAGAAATCTACCGTACTCTGTGGAGTATCCAATCCTACTCCATTGGCCAAACGACTATTTTTATTGGGATAATTAGGCACCACCAAGGCAATTTTCTTTGCAGCATTCTTTTTTTCACCGAGCCTTACCCATGCAGCTGCTTGGGCTGCTACAGTATTACACCCTTCTTCAAAAGCCACATATTGTATGATTTCTGAATCGGTTAATGGATCTTTTTCCAAGACCTCCTTAAACGAAATAGCGGTGGCAATAATTTTACCATCCACTTCCGGCAAGGCAATGTTCATGGCAACATCCGTAGGCGGTAAACCAAAACTTCCATCTTCCCATGTTTGACGATTACAACTCGCCATAATTCCTTGAATTACGGGAACATTAAAATCTTGAAACAATCCTTTTTCCTTACTTGCATGGAATGATTGTATCGAAAATCCAGTGGTATTTACAATCACCTGGGGCGCTTCTAGGTTAAAATCACCCAACAAGCCTAGGATTTGTTTTTTTATATCTGTATCTCTATAAGTCAATGCCATCACGGTAATGGCCAATACTCCTTGCTTTTCTAGGGCAGCGGTTAAGGTTATAATTGGATCCAAATTAGCTGCCAAATAGTAGCTTCTATAGCCAAAAATAATAGCCAATGGCTTGGAGGTTTCAGGCAATGCTGCTCGAAGCTCTCCCACACTAGGATGGTATAAAAACAAGTCCGGTGTTTCTGTGGTCTTCTGAGTTTCAAACGGCATGTTCATCCCTTCTTTAAGGATGCTTTTAAGCGCTTGTAAGGTGTTATCAGCACCTCCGGCAATCATATATTTCCAAATAGTTGCTACGCTCGTTAATGAAATAGAAGAAGATTGCATCAGCTCTAAATCTGGTTTATCATCACCTGGCATCACAATTAAATGAATGTCATTTTCTTGGGTATATAAGGTGATGGCTTCATATAAATAAGAAAAATAGGCCGCGCCTCCCAAGAGTTTTAACACCACTACTTTGGCTTGAGAAACCACTTCATCTATATAGGTGTCTACCGTTAATTCTTGTTTAAAATAGCTCAAATTTGCCAAGCGTAAGCTCGGTAGATTGGGCTGCTCTTTATGCAAGGCACCATATACCTTATTCATCAAAGATAAATCGGTGTCCGCTGCTGATAAGAATAATATATCACCTGGCGCTTGTTGTACGTAAAACACCCCTTCATCATTAGGGTTCCATCCACCAGGAATTGTTGAAATTAAATGCATTGTTTTCTTTTCTTAATTTTTTAATACGATATTAATATTTACACTTGAATCCATGGTGTCTTTCATATAAGCTCTAACTCAAATATTACGAATATCAATTGCCTCGTTACATCTATAAATCCAATTACATGTAACTTAGATAAAACGGTATCTTCACAATAAAAACTATGTTAGACATCCTATTTTTAAGTAAACTGACCAAACAAGGAAAAATCTACTATTGGGTATTGCAATTAACAATTGACGTGCTATTTATAGCAACACTCGTCTTGGTTTATAATTATACCTTTCCTACACTCATGGAAGAAGGACGCAATATTATGATAATAGGCATCCTTAGCTCCGCAGTAGTATCTGGTTTAATTTGTTTGGCAGTTTGGAAAAAACCAAAAGACCAAGAATCACTAACTAATAAACTATAGAAATTATGGAATCACCAGGTTGTTTAAAATTATTCGTACTCATTATTGCTGCATGCCTTTTTACTAGCTATTTGTTGCTTTTCTAGCATCAAATCGTTATTTTCTTCGTGAATAAACAAGGATAATAAACCGGAGGTAATTGCAAAACTCGCCATCACACCAAACAATACGTTAAAACCAAATTCCATGGCGAACAACCCTCCTAAAATGGCTGCTATTCCTTCAAAAATGGAACGGTAGCCAAAAAAATTAGCGTACAAATGTCGCTCTTTTCCTTTTTCTAAAGAGGTGGCTATAATGGCACTCCAGGAAGGATTAATAATTGTTTCTCCCAAAGAAATAATTCCTTGAATTAAAAACACATCCATAGGCTTTTTCGCAAATACATAGCATAAATATCCAATGCCCATTACGGTATAACCAATACACATCATCACTTTTTTACTAAATAAATCCTCTTTTATTCTACCAAAAATAAAATAGAACACTCCTTTTAACAAGGCGTAAATTCCAATAGCAATTCCTGCATCCATTAAATCACCGCCAATATCCTTAATGAAAATGGCATAAATAGGAGCTAATAAATTGGCTCCTGAATGAATTAAAATAGACGTTAATAATAAAATTTTAATGTTTTTATGCATGTGTTTTTCTGTAATAATTAAATACTTGAAGTGGTTTCTTGTAAATTTCTACCTATGATAACTAAGGTTGTTTTACGTGCTTCATTTTCTTTCCAAGGTCTGTCAAAATAATAATCAAAACGTTCCCCTACTCCTTGCAAAATCATACGCATTGGTTTATTCGGAATATTTACAAATCCTTTAATTCGGTATATTTCCTCTTCTTGCACTCTGGCTTTTAATTCCTTTACTAAGGCTTTAATGTCGGTAGTTTCTGCGCACTCCTCGACAATGGTCTTGATAGAATCATCGTGTTTGTGATCGTGACCATGATCATGGTGATGATCGTGAATAGAATGCCTATTGTCCAAATCGTCTTCGGTCGCGGCCTCAATACCCAACAATAACTCATTGTTTATTTCTCCATTCTGAATCGGTATGATTTTAATGTTTGGTCTTGCTTTTTTGAGGATCAGTTGCTTTACTTCTTCCAAAGCATCGGCCTCTAAAAGATCTGTTTTACTTACTAAAACCAAATCAGCACATGATAATTGGTCTAAAAACAACTCTTCAATCGGTGTTTCATGATCCAAAGAATCATCTGCCAAGCGTTGTTCTTGTACTTTTTCTCTGTTGCACAATTCCCCTGTAATCATTCCTACTGCATCTACCACAGTAATCACTGCATCTATCGTGATATGAGGCTTTAAATCTGGCCAGTTCACCGCTCTTACCAATGGTTTAGGCATCGCCAAACCTGAGGTTTCAATCACAATATGATCTATGGTGTCTTTACGTGAAATTAATTCCAACATGGCTGGTAAAAACTCTTCTTGTACCGTACAGCAAATACAGCCATTAGCTAATTCGATTAAGTTACATTCATCGTCCCCACAGCCTGACTTGATGATTTCACCATCTATCCCTACTTCTCCAAATTCATTTACCAATACAGCGATACGCTTTCCATTGGCATTTTTAATCATATTGTGTACTAAGGTGGTTTTTCCCACTCCTAGAAATCCTGTTATTATTGTAATTGGTATTTTTTTCATGTTTATTATGGTATTGAGTTGTTAGTATTGAGATGTTAGATATTAGTATTGAGTATCGTTTCATCATAATTTGTTTTTAATTTAGAGGACATAGAGTACTTGACTCAAGACGCTCATCTTTTACTTGACATAGGACACTCTTGATCCAAGAAACAAGACGCTCATCTTTTACTTGACACAAGATGCTCTTGAACCAAGAAACAAGACACTTATCTTTTACTTGACACAAGACACTCTTGAACCAAGAAACAAGACGCTCATCTTTATCTTGACATAGAACACTCTTGAACCAAGAATCAAGACGCTTATCTTTCACTTGACATAGGAGGCTCTTGAACCAAGAATCAAGACACTTATCTTTAAACACTCACTGTTCAAAGTCCTAATTCTTAACTCCTATGTCCTATGTCCTGTCTCCTGTCTCCTGTCTCCTGTGTCCTGTCTCCTGTCTCCTACCTCCTGTATCCAGTCACAAGCAACTAGTCTTTAGTCACTATTTTCTTCTTCTTTCTCTTATATAAAAACAAATTCCATTTTTCTTCGGCAACACCGTGTTTGTCCATTTCTGCACGCGCTAGGATAAAGAACAAATCAGACAGTCTGTTGATGTATGCAGAGATATAATCGTGCACACATTCTGGGTCTTCATGCATCAAAGTAACCAAGGCACGTTCACCTCTCCTTATTTGCGTTCTACAAACATGTAATAAAGCTGAGATTTCGTTTCCTCCAGGCAATAAAAAATAATCAGAAGGCGCAGACATTCCTGCCTCAATAGCATCTATCCATTCCTCACAAAAAGCAGCACCATCCGTTGGTCTTGGATTTGGATTTTCTTTTTTTGAATCAGAAGGCCTTGCCAAATGCGACATCATATTCATCATATCCTTTTGAATACGTTGTAAATTAGCTTGCCATTCGTGGTCGTTTCCTAATTTTGAACGCATCAATCCAATCGTAGAATTGGCCTCATCTAAGGTTCCAATACATTCGATACGTGGTGAATCTTTAAATTCTCTTTTTCCTCCAAAGACACCTGTTTTCCCGCTGTCTCCTTTTCTTGTGTATATATTCATAATTTGTTAGTTTTCGTTGTTATTAATTACTCTTTATTCGCATTTGCTGCCATCTTAAGTGAATTCGTATCCCATTGATCATAATGAACCACGGCTTCTAATTCCAAGCGAGGCAACCAACCCGCTTTTTCTAATTCTGGTTTCTCATGAAACTCTGACACATAGCCCACACATAAATATGCAATAGGTGTGATGTTTTCAGGAATGCCCAAAGCATCTCTCAACGTTTGATGATTAATGATACTCACCCAGCCTACACCCAGGTTTTCTGCTCTTGCAGCCAACCATAAATTCTGAACCGCACAGACGGCACTGTACAAGTCCATTTCTTTATTTTCGGTTCTACCGATCACCACTGGACCTGTACGTTCCTGATCACAGGTTATACAAATACCGACAGGGCTTTCTAGGATTCCTTCTAGTTTTAAACGTTTGTAGGTAGATTTACGATCGCCTTCAAACATGGCCGCTGCTTCGGCATGTGCCACATCAAAACCATCTTTTACCTGCTGTTTAACAGCAGGGTCTTTTACTACAATAAAATCCCAAGGTTGCATAAAACCAACACTTGGTGCATGATGTGCCGCTTTTAAAATACGTTGTAACACGTCTTCTGGAATCGGTTTTGGTAAAAACTCACCACGGACATCACGTCTGTTAAAAATGGTTTTATACACGGCATCTCGTTCTTCTATTGTAATTTTCATACCTCCTGTTTTAAATTATTTGTTTCAATTGTTAATCACTCTATTTTTAGGTGTTCTCGCTACGAACTGATCTCTTTTTATAGTAACCTTGGTCTGTGATTGTTCTTTTTAAATGAAAAGATGATCACTAGTATTGCCATAATTTTTTAAATCCGCTATTCTAGATACATTTTTTGGTTGTTTTTTTCAAAAAACACTACCTTCTAACATTCATGTAATTTTATTCACTATTCTAGATACAATATTGTTTATATCCATTCATTTGTCACGCTCGCACCCGTCATCCTCGCGAACGTGGGGATCCAGAGTGAAAAAGGTGCGCAACAGCATACCATTAACGTGTTTTAATCCCGTACGTTCATTTTTTGCTTCTCCAAAAAACGAACCAAAAAAGGAGACTTTTATGAGGTATTTTTTAAGGCGGCTAAAAAAAGCCTTCTTAAAAACCATATCCAAAACTGCGCGTCGCTCCTAAGGTCGCTCCTGTTCTCGCAGCTTTTGAACATATATACTGCATAAAAGACAGTCTTCGATTTGAAATTATCAATTGTACAAAGTTTATATTTTCAGTACCTTTAGCAGTACCCTGAACGTCATCACCGCCACTTGTTTTTTCTTGAAAAAACTACGATCTACCATTGACGTAATTTTATTCACTATTTTAGATACAATATTGTTTGTGTCTCCGTTCATATACTCACCCCGCATCTGTCATCCTCGCGAAGGCGGGTTGTCACCCTCGAGGTATCGGGGGCAGTGTAAAAAAGGTGCGCAACAGCCAACCATTGACGTAATTTTATCGCACATCATCGTCACTTCCAGTGATTACGACGGTAGGAGTAATTATATCGAGAAGTTCCTGTTTAGTAGAAATTCTCGATATAATTTTCTCCTAAACTCTAAACAGAATTCATCAGAAAACTACTCGAACTGACACTGGAAACATCATCACTTCCGTCAAAATTAAGAACAGGAAAACAACAGTACTTTCTTTTCACCTTCTTCACCTATAAAAAGACAATACGACTACAAATATCAACTCCTATAAACCCCCTCTATTTTTAAAATATTCGTTAATTCTACTTTCTAAATCTTCTTATATACACAACCATAAACACTCAACACCCCCATTAATAGACACCTACAATATCCTATACAGCATTGTTATCAAATCTTGTTTAATTAAGCGAAGTACTCTCGATACTCTACCACATAGAAAACTACAAAACACACTCAAAGTACACTCAAAGTACAAAACAAAAACAATACACCTCCCACCCATAAATACACCTCAACAACTCATACACAGGTAGTTGTTTGTTTTTTTTATTATATTTACATAATTCAAAAAAAATAAACTATGAAAGTAAAACACATTATTCTTACAGTTTTCCTGAGTATTTTCACCC
>NVRM01000032.1 GCA_002400885.1 Flavobacteriaceae bacterium | reverse complement strand
GAGATTTGTATTTCAATTTATAATTTGTGTAAAGTTCATATTATAAACATCGAAATTCCCTGTAAATCGAAAATCAAAGCCAACTGAGCAAAGCCGAAGCCACTCAGAAACCATCAAATCCCAAAATAAAACGAAAAGAAAAGCCGGCTGAGCGGATCCGAAGCCCAGAAACCATCAAAACCCCAAAATAAATCAAAAATCAAAGCCGGCTGAGCAAAGCCGAAGCCAAAAAACCATCGAACCCCCAAAATAAAACGAAAAGCAAAACCAACTGAGCAAAGCCGAAGCCCAGAAACCATCGAACCCCCAAAATAAAACGAAAAGCAAAGCCGGATGAGCGGAGCCGAAGCCACTCAGAAACCATCAAATCCCAAAATAAAACGAAAAGAAAAGCCGGCTGAGCAAAACCGAAGCCCAAAAACCATCGAACCCCCAAAATAAAACGAAAAGCAAAACCGGCTGAGCGGAGCCGAAGCCCAGAAACCATCAAAACCCCAAAAATAAAACGAAAAGCAAAGCCAACTGAGCAAAGCCGAAGCCCAAAAACCATCGAACCCCCAAAATAAATCATAAATCAAAGGCGGCTGAGCGGAGCCGAAGCCCCGGGTTATCACAAAAAAAATCCCCAAGACGAATCTCAGGGACTTTATTTTTACTCAATTATATTCATTAAAAAATGACACTCATTACTGCTTAACTGTTTCCAATTGGTAGTTAAAAAGGTAGTTTACATCCAACTCTTTAAATTCACCAAGCTTCAATAATTCCTTCATTTTCATGTCTTTTTTGTTTCCTATAACTAAAGAAGTGTATTTTTTTTCTTTGATATTTTCTACAAAAAATGCAGCCAAATCTTTCATGGTTATATTTTGTACCTCTTCGTATATATCTTTTCGGATATCATACGTTATTCCACGTTTTTTCAAGCCTTCGAATTTCCAGAAAATCGTAGATTTAGTAATTCTTTCCGAAGCTATTTTCTTAAGAGTTGCTTTCTTAGCTGCTTTAAACTGCTCTTGTGCCTCTGGCATATTTCTCATTAATTCCAACATGGCATCTACTGCTTGTGGCAATTTATTTGCCTGAGTTCCAACATAAGCCATAATAGTATTCGATTCTCCTTTTTTCCTTGCACTTGAGTACGAAGCAAAAGCAGAATAAGCCAATGATTTAGATTCGCGAATTTCTTGAAAAACAATAGAAGACAATCCTCTACCAAAATAAGTATTAAACAAACTGGTTAAAGCCATTTGTTTTTTATCAAATACATCCGCTTTGGCGATAAACAAGATCTCAGACTGTACCATATCAAAATCTACGAAATAAACTTTACCTCCCGTTTCTTGCTGTGTATAAACAACAGGTGCAGGATAGTCTTTCAATGTTTCGTTTACTTTATGAAACTCCTCTATAGACGCAGTAGCTGCTGCTACATCTTTCCCGTAATAAAAAATACGTTGTTTGTAGTTTTTAAGATCTTTTACTAAGGCAATTAATTTTACAGGATCCATTGCTTTTAAATCTGCTGCATTATAGATATTTCTCAATTCAGAGTTTTCACCATAAATACCGTAGTTTAATAATCCATTGAATAAGATATTTCCTTTTTGACTTTTAGCGTTAGAACGTCCTTTTAATATTTTAGCTACATATTTATCATATGATTCTTGATCTGCTACAGCATTGTTCCATAAGTTTTCTAGTAAGGCTAATCCAGGTTTTAAGTTCTCCTTTAATCCAGATAGGTAAACCATAGACTGATCACTTCCAGTACGTACTCCGTAGTTGATCCCTAATTTATAAAACTCTTTCTTTAATGCTTCTACAGACATATCATTCGTACCAACATAGTCCAAATAACCAACAGCTAGTTCTAGCTGTTTAATATTGTCTTTTCCCATATCAAAAATGATATTCAAATCGAATAAATCATTATTTTTATTGATGATATAAGAAAGGGTCAAGCCATTTTTTAACGTACTTGTTTTAATTTTCTCATTATAATCGATAAAAACAGGCGCTAACTTGTCCGAAGTCAATTTAGAAAACTCCGTATTAAAAACCGATTTTTTCCCTCTATTTAGTTCAACAGGAGTAATCCCTGGGTTTGCAACTTTTGCAATATTATTGTCTACTCCTTTTCTCTTGTATGTAACTACATAATTATTCGCATAAAAACGATTTGCAAAATCCATAATGTCTTGCTTCGTTACTTTTTTCAACTCATCAATAAAAGATATTTTACTACTCCAGTTTTCATGGTGAATAAACGCATTATAATATGCTGTAGCTAAAGCACTACTATTTTCGTTTTGGCGTGTTTTACTCAATTTCATATCATTGATAACAGCTGCTAACATCCACTCATCAAAGTCTCCTTTTTTTAGTTTTTCTATTTGTTCGAACAACAAATCTTTTACTTCATCCAAGGTTTGACCTTGTTTAGGAGATCCCGAAAAATTGTGGTAACCATAATCATTTAAGAATGTTGTAGAACAACTAGCTCTTTGTACTTCTTGTTTTTGATTTAAATTTAAATCAATCAATCCCGCATTTCCATTTGCCAATAACATATCGGCCATGGTTAACAATTTCTGATCTTCCGATCCAATACCATTGGCTCTATAAGCAATACTAACCGATGCTGCTGTAGGTCCAAAAACTTCCTTCACTACAGGTGATGTAATAGGATCTTCAGTCGGCAATACAGGATGTACTACTTCTTTACTTTCCAACAAACCAAAGTGAGCATCCACCATTTTTATAGTCTTCTCAAAATCTAGATCTCCTACCAATACCATCGCCATATTATTAGGCACATAATAGGTGTCGAAATAATTATGAATTGCTACCATAGAAGGATTTTTCAAATGCTCTGCAGTCCCAATAGTGTTTTGTTGCCCATAAGGATGTTTTGGAAACAATCCGTCTAACATCGCTGCATAACTTTTTCTAAAATCGTTATCCTGTCCTCTGTTAAACTCTTCAAAAACTACTTCTAGTTCCGTATGAAACAAACGCAATACTAGCTCGCTAAAACGTTCACTTTCCAAAGCTAACCACTTGTCTAATTCGTTGGCTGGAATTTTGTTTTTATACACGGTTTCTTCAAACCAAGTATGTGCATTGGTTCCTGTTGCCCCCATAGATGACGTTAATTTATCATATTCATTGGCAATAGAAAACTGAGATGCTTTAAATGATTCTTCATCAATTTTTTTATACAGTTCCTTTTTCTTCGCTGGATCTGTTTCGTTTTTACGTTGCTCATACAAAGAAGAAATCTCATCTAAATGGACTTTTTCTTTTTCCCAATCTAAGGTTCCCATTTTAGAAGTCCCCTTAAATACCATGTGCTCTAGGTAATGTGCAAGACCTGTAGATTCGGCTGGATCGTAGTTAGACCCTGCTCTTACGGCTATAAATGTTTGGATTTTTGGTTCGTCTGCATTTTTACTCAAATACACCTTTAATCCATTATCTAAGGTATATAAACGCAAACCTGTAGGATCATTGCTTACAGTTTCGTAGCTGTAGCCATTGGAGTCTTTGCTCTCTTTGACTTCAAAAGATGAATCATCAGAAGTTTTGCATGATGATAAGGCTAAACCGGTCACCAGTACTAGTACACTAAGTTTTCTCATTGCTAATAGTTTGATTGTTAAGTACCACAGAATAGTGGTACTCAAATATACTACAGCACTTGTTAATTCTTTACAAAAAACCACATTTTAAGCTTATTTTAACATTTAAGTAGCATGTAATAATCCACTCACTTAAAGGATGTTCCAACATGCAACTTCTTGTTAAAATTTCTAAATCAGTCGTTTAAACTCCTTAGCGTTTATTTTTTCTTCGTTGTTTTTCTTTGTTTTTCACAAACACCAATTTATGTCTACTCTTATGGTTGTCTCTACGTTCCAATTCAAAATTACCAATCGATTTAATTAAAGGAGTAAGCTTGTCAAAACCGTAATTTCTAGAATCAAAATTAGGTTGTTTTTTTTGTAATAAACTCCCTACATCACCTAGAAAAGCCCACCCGTCATCGTCCGAAAGGTCAGAAATAGTACTTGCAATAAGGCGTATTACCTTTGGGGTAATTTGGTCAATGCTTTCTTTTTTCTCTTCTTTATTAGGCGTGTCTGTTTTCTCTTCAGATTGATTTCTGATAATTTCTATATAGATAAATTTATCACAGGCCACGATAAATGGATTTGGCGTCTTTTTCTCACCGATCCCAATCACTTGCATCCCTGCTTCACGCAATCGGGTTGCTAAACGTGTAAAATCGCTATCACTAGATACCAAGCAAAAACCACTCACTTTTCCCGAATATAAAATATCCATTGCATCAATAATCATCGCCGAATCTGTGGCGTTCTTACCTGTGGTATAGGCGTATTGCTGAATGGGTGTTATGGCGTTTTCTAATAATAGATTTTTCCATTTGTTTAAATTAGGTTTGGTCCAATCTCCGTAGATCCTTTTAATGGTTGGATTTCCGTATTTGGCAATTTCTTCCATCATCTCTTTTACATGAGCTGAGGGAATATTATCACCGTCTATAAGTACTGCAAGATTTAAATTCATAAGTGCAATTTGGCTTGTTTTTAAGGGAAGGTACAAAAAGGAAAGGAACTATTTACAAATCTATTAAAATGATATAAAATGAATACGTTACTTAATCCTAGTATAGCCTCCTTTTAAAATTGATAAATCACCCGATATTCACCGTTTATTCGTCGTGGTCAAAACCGACCTTACTTCTGTTTTAGATTTTCAATCCCTTCAAACGATTCCCTGGATACATCTTTTAATAAGGTATATGTCCGCTTCAGTATTATCTTCTCATTTTTTTTACAATACAAATAGTCCTCCCTCGGTTCTTCTACAAATACACATTTCTTTATGCGATCAATTCCCCCTCAAACACCTCATTGTCCTTGCACTTACCGATAGTCCTATCTACACGCGCCGTATTTTTATCATCAGATATTTCGTATTGGGGTGTTAATAATACATTCTATACTTCAAAGGAAATTAAAAATGGTAGCGGTAATCATCATTTGGAATTTAATAATGTACAAAAGCACCCGTAAATTATTTTGTTTTAAAACTTCAAGACAAAACGCAGTCTAATTATTGATCTCTCTCAAGAACCTTTATCATTCAATAAAAAAGGAGTTAAAACAGGTATGACACCCTACATTAGCAAACCTAAAAGTATCACAAAAAACTTACATTTAATTTAAATCGAAGACTTTAAAAATAGGCCTATAACTTAACCTAAAATCACAAAAAAAACCTACGAATAAATTCGTAGGTTTATATATAAAGTCATCGATACCTTTTAAGTTATAAATGAATTAGAATTTATAATTTAAAGACACATTAAACATCGTACCCAATTGACTAAAGTGGTAACCATCATAAGTCATTTGAGAATAACGCTGATTAAACGTAATTAAATTAGATTGATTCTTTACTTGAACAGGATCTGCTAAAAGAGCTGTCCCTGCAGAATTTTCTGCTTTAAACGACCATTCTGGAAGTACATTTAGCGCATTATTTACATTTAAGGAAATCGTCATATTATCCGTAGCGGTATAAGTTACACCTATATCCGTCACAATTTTAGGAGTAAATTCGGTTCTTAGATCATTACTCATCCCTTGTTGTTTAAATGTAGTTTTTCCGAAATAGGTATTGTTAAAAGCAAGTCCTAGTTTCCCAATTTCATAATTAGCACCTAAAATCCACTTCGTTTCAGGTCTAGACGTAAAGAATAATGCTTCTTGAGTCGCATTAACAATAGATTGCCCATTTGCCGTAACAAAATCAGGATTCTTCACTTCACCTTCACGTTCATTCTTAATAGTATAATTTCCTGAAAGATTTAATCCTAAAACCCCTTCTCCTAAATGAATATTTTTTTTACTTAATACTACATCAATTCCAGAAGTCCTAGTATCAATGGCATTGGCAAAGAAACTTATATCTGAAAGCCCTTCGAAAGCCGAAGTACTTGGAGGTGTAACCTCTGTTCCTAACACTATCCTGTCTTTTACAGCAATATTATAGTAATCTACGGTAAAGCTCAACTTCCCTGGAAGTTTTCCTCCTAAACCAATGGTGAAATTATTAGATTTTTCTGCATCTAACTTTGCCAATCCTAATAATGCTGCTTCTGGAGAAACATTATTCACCAATCCTCCCACTTGAATCCCTTGTCCAGGAACAAAACTATATTGGGATTTCTGAGTGTAAATCTGATGTAATGTTGGCGCTCTAAACCCTGTAGAGATAGAAGCTCTAGCCGTAATATTATCTGTCAGTTTTAAACGAGAGCTTAATTTATACACAAAAGCACTTCCAAAATCGGAATAATCCTCTGCACGAATAGTTCCACTTACTAAAAAAGCATTACTTATATCGTAATCTAAACTAAAATACCCTCCTAAGTTGTACCTGTTCCATTTTCCAGAATTCTGAGGTGTATTTCCTGCAAAAGAATCTGCACCCCCACCATCATAAGAAGCCTTTCCTCCTTCGATCACCTCAAAAATCTCAGACCTAAATTCCATTCCAAAACCGATGCTAATTTTTTCTGACAGTACCTTATTGATATCAATATTACCAACCGTATGTGAAAAGCTAGTTCCTCCTGGATCGAAAGAAACAGGACTATTTTCACGGTATAGTGAAATCGGCTCAAACTGATTAGTACCAGGATTCCAAGAAGGAGCATAAACATAATTTCTATTATGAGAATTGTTTACTTTATACAATTGACTGTTTCCTCCAACAGTAAAACTTAGATCAATATTCCAGTCGTTCTTATTGGTTTTAAAACCAATAGTCCCATTATAATCATTTAAATCTCCTTCAAAAGTAGGCACATATCCATCATACCCACCTGCATTGGTAGGGTGATTCCCTGGAAAAAAATCTGCTAAATAAGGAAAATCCCCAAGTGTTCTCCAATACGGAGTTCTATAATTGGCAAAACTATTCACTTTTTTATACACATAGGCTGCATTAGCATACAATACCGTATTTTCACTAAGATCAAACCCTGCATTGACAGAAAACTTTGCGGCAACAGTTTTAGGAGAACCATTGATATTTCCAGCATCCGGATGGCGCGATAAGAACTCTTCTACATACGCTATATCCGCACCAAAATCTGCTGCTTCACCCGCTGCATCCACTTTTCCTGGTCTATTGGACTGCTCTACCTTAGAAAAATCAACCGTATAGTTTACGAATCCATTGTCTTTTCCAATTGAAGAACCATCATTTACTGAAACCCCAAACATTTCACCATCACCTTCACTAGTCATCCCAGTTCTGAGTGTTACGGATCCATTGTCTACTTCGTCTTTTAAAATAATATTCATTACACCAGCAATAGCATCCGATCCATATTGGGCAGAAGCTCCATCTCTTAAAATCTCAACTCGCTTAATCGCATCGGTAGGTATGGCAGAAATATCCGCTCCAGTCTCTCCACGTCCCGGAGAAGTTTGTGTATACAGTAATGAACTTAAATTTTTACGTTTACCATTAATAAGAATCAATGTTCTACTAGGCCCCATATTTCTAATTTCATAAGGATCCAATAAAGATGTCGCGTCATTCACAGGTGTTTGTACCGTATTAAATGATGGAATCTTATATTGTAGTGCTTTATCAAAACTAGCCTGACCTGTTGCTGTTAATTCCTTCGCTCCAACAACATCTACTGGTAAAGGAGTATCGGCATTACTACGAGGTGCTGTTCTCGATCCTACAATAATTACTTCATCTAAATTGGCTGTATCAGACAAAACAACACTTAGTTCCTGAGCTTTATGGAGTCTTTTGATAAAAGTTCCATAACCAATAGACGATACAACAATAGTCACTGGGAATTTTTTTACACGAAGGGTAAATTTACCTTCATCATTTGTAGAAACACCATTTCTTGTGCCTCTTTCAATAACCGATGCATAAGGAACAGCATTACCGTGATTGTCTACAACAGTACCTGTAATCTCTTGTGCACTCATATAAATAGAGAAAATAAAAAAAATAAAAAGGGAAAGAATCTGTTTGAATTTAACGTTGTTCATGATTTATTTTTTTGAATTATTTGTCACAAATATTAACAAATTATTAACGTAAACCAAATTTCAATACAAATAATTAAACATTTACACTAAAAAAGTATTGATATCTCAATAATAAAGACTCGTAAAATACATGGATTTTGAAGTTTAAAAACAGAACGAATACTACTATTCGCAACATAAATTTTAAATGACTGATACAACTCATTTCTCCCGTCCCACAAAAGAGTAACTATTTCAGTGATTCTCCTATTGAAATACAGGATTTACTCCTTTTCTTTTTTCATCATTTTAAAACAAAAAAAAATACTTAATATAGGTTTTAGAAATACATTTAATACCTGTTTATGAGCTGTAATTAACCAAAAAAAAACCCACGAATAAATTCGCAGGTTTTTATATAAAATATTTTTTTATTTAAATACTATCCTAAAATTTCGGCAACTTTTGCACCAATTTTAGCTGGAGATTCCACTACGAAAATTCCATTCTCTGCTAAGATTTTCATCTTCGCTTCTGCAGTATCGTCTGCACCTCCAACAATAGCACCTGCATGTCCCATCGTACGACCTGCTGGAGCAGTTTGCCCTGCTATAAACCCTACTACTGGCTTGCGATTACCATCAGCTTTTACCCAACGGGCAGCTTCTGCTTCAAGATTCCCACCAATTTCACCAATCATTACAATGGCGTCTGTTTCATCATCATTCATCAAAAGTTCTACCGCTTCTTTGGTCGTTGTTCCAATAATTGGATCCCCACCAATTCCGATAGCCGTCGAAATACCATATCCTTGTTTCACCACTTGGTCAGCAGCTTCATAAGTCAAAGTTCCAGATTTAGAAACAATCCCTACACGTCCTTTTTTAAAGATAAAACCTGGCATGATCCCCACTTTAGCTTCACCAGCAGTAATCACTCCTGGACAGTTAGGTCCAATTAAACGACAGGCCTTAGATTTAATGTATTCTTTTACTTTTACCATATCAGCAACTGGAATACCTTCTGTAATACAAATGATTACTTTAATTCCTGCGTCTGCAGCTTCCATAATTGCATCTGCAGCGAATGCTGGCGGTACAAAAATGATACTTGTGTCTGCTCCTGCTTTGTCAACAGCTTCTTTTACAGTGTTAAATACCGGCTTGTCTAAATGGCTTTGCCCTCCTTTTCCAGGGGTAACTCCACCTACAACATTGGTTCCATACTCAATCATTTGAGTTGCGTGAAACGTCCCTTCTCCTCCAGTAAATCCTTGAACTATAACTTTTGAATTTTTATTAACTAAAACACTCATATGGTTTATATTTTTGAATTATTTGCTCTTTATTCTATAGAATACAAATGTAATTGATTAATTAAATTACGAAAACATTTTCTTACTTTTTTTCGCGCCTTAACAATCTTTTAATTCCTGCCAGTTCTTTTAGCTTCTCTCTGGACTCCGAAATGGGAGTTCCAAAGTAACTTTTCCCACCTTCAACCGACTTAGTAACACCCGTTTGCCCAAGGATTACTGCCTTTTTACCGATGCGAATTCCACTGGTAGTTCCAACTTGTCCCCAAATAGTTACCTCATCTTCTACCACCACACAACCTGCAATACCGGTTTGCGAAGCAATTAAACATTTGTTTCCAATAATAGTATCGTGACCTATCTGAACTTGATTGTCAATTTTAGTTCCTTTTTTAATGGTAGTAGCGCCTGTGACTCCTCTATCAATGGTACATAAAGCACCCAAATCTACTTGGTCTTCTATCACAACTGTTCCACCTGAAACTAATTTATCATAGCCACTTGGTCGATTTTTATAATAAAAGGCATCAGCACCGATAATAGTCCCTGCATGTATGGTTACATTATTCCCTATAGTAGTTCCATCATAAATAACCACATTTGGATGGATCAAGCAATCCTCACCTATCACCACATTGTTTCCCAAAAACACATTTGGTTGAATGATCGTATTTTTTCCAACTTTTGCAGTCACTGCAATTGCATTTGCTGCTTTCTTAAATGGATTAAAATGTTTGGTCAATGTATTAAAATCACGAAATGGATCATCGGAGATCAACAATCCTTTTCCTTCTGGGCATTCCACTTCTTTATTGATCAATACAATAGTAGCAGCAGATTCTAAGGCTTTTTCATAGTATTTCGGATGGTCTACAAATACAATATCTCCGGCTTCTACTACGTGAATTTCATTCATTCCCAAGACAGGGAAATTGGCATCACCGATATAGGTACAACCAATAATCGCTGCAATTTCTTGCAGCGATTGGATTTTTTCAAACTTCATGAGTTAAGATTTTACTCTTTCTTGATACGTCCCTTTGGTCGTTTCAATTTTAATTTTATCTCCTTCATTAATAAATAAAGGCACATTTACCTTTGCTCCTGTTTCTACTGTTGCAGGCTTGGTTGCATTGGTAGCTGTATTTCCTTTAACTCCTGGTTCTGCATGTGTAACTTCCAAAATAACACTCAATGGCATGTCTACAGCTAATGGTGAATCGTCTTCTGTATTTATAATAACAGTCACTACTTCCCCTTCTTTTAATAAATTAGCACCATCAATAATATTTTTAGGCAAGGTGATTTGATTAAAATCAATCACATTCATAAAGTGAAAATCTTCCCCTTCTGGATATAAAAATTGATACTTTTGAGTCTCTACTCTTACTTCGTCAATCTTACGACCTGCTGGAAAGGTATTGTCTAATACTTTACCACAGGTTAAACTCTTTAATTTAGTACGTACAAATGCAGGTCCTTTTCCTGGTTTTACGTGTAAAAATTCTATTACTTTAAAAATATCGTTGTTATGTCTGATACATAAACCATTTCTAATATCTGATGTTGATGCCATAATTGTATGTTAATTGCCTGTATAACCTTTCATTATACCGCGTTGTGAATTTTTAATAAATAATATAACTTGATCTCTCTCTTTGGTAGCTTCCATTTCTGCTTCGATAATGCCCACTGCCTGAGTTGTATTGTAATTTTTTTGGTACAAGATTCTGAAAACATCCTGAATCTCACGAATTTTTTCTTTATCAAAACCTCGTCTTCTCAATCCGATAGAATTAATTCCGATAAAAGATAAAGGTTCCTTTCCTGCCTTTGTAAATGGGGGCACATCTTTACGTACTAAAGAACCACCAGAAACCATAGCATGGGCACCAATATGAATAAACTGATGTACCGCTACTAAGCCACTTAAAATAGCATAATCTCCAATGGTAACATGTCCCGCAACGATAGACCCGTTGGCTAAGATACAGTTATTTCCAATCACACAATCATGTGCAATATGGGAAGTCGCCATAATTAAGCAATTGTCACCAACTTTTGTATATCCCAAGGCTTTTGTACCTCGGTTTACCGTCACACATTCACGAATGGTGGTATTGTCACCTATAATTACTTCAGAATCCTCTCCTTCAAATTTTAAATCTTGAGGAATGGCAGAAATCACAGCACCTGGAAAAATTCTACAATTCTTTCCTATGCGTGCACCTTCCATAATGGTAACATTAGATCCTATCCATGTACCTGATCCAATTTGTACATTATTGTGTATCGTTGTAAATGGCTCTATTACAACATTCGTTGCTATTTTTGCTCCTGGATGAACATATGCAAGTGGTTGATTCATATTTATTGAGGTTTTCTAGCTATTTGAGCCATTAATTGTGCTTCCACTACTATTTTCCCGTTAGCATAGCCATAGGCCTGCATGTGACAAATTCCACGACGGATAGGACTTATTAATTCTGCTCTAAAAATTAAGGTATCTCCTGGTAATACTTTTTGCTTGAATTTTACATTGTCCATTTTCATGAAATAGGTCAAGTAATTTTCAGGATCAGGGACAGTATTTAAAACCAATACCCCTCCACATTGTGCCATTGCTTCCACTTGTAATACTCCTGGCATTACAGGTGTTCCTGGAAAATGTCCCACAAAGAAATCTTCATTCATGGTTACATTTTTCATTCCTACAACATGCGTGTCAGATAATTCTAAAATACGATCTATCAATAAGAACGGTGGTCTGTGAGGTAAAATTTCCATGATCTGATGGATGTCCATCAATGGTGGTAAATTTAAATCATATACAGGTACTTTATTGCGTTTCTCCTGTTTGATTATTTTCGCTAGTTTTTTAGCAAATACCGTATTGATTAAATGTCCGGGTTTATTGGCAATTACTTTTCCTCTGATACGTGTCCCTACCAACGCTAGATCTCCTATGACATCTAATAATTTATGACGAGCTGCTTCATTGGCCCAACGCAAGGTCAAATTGTCCAAAATCCCATTTGGATTTACCGCCAATTTATCCTTGTTAAAGGCTTTTAATAGCTTCGTCATCGTTTCCTCAGAAATAGGCTGATCTACATATACAATCGCATTGTTTAAATCACCTCCTTTTATAAGGTTATGATCTAATAGCGCTTCTAGTTCATGTAAAAAGCTAAAGGTTCTAGCATCTGCAATTTCCTCTTTAAATTCAGACAATGAATTCATCGTCATATTTTGGGTACCCAAAATTTTGGTTCCAAAATCTACCATAGCGGTAATTGAATATTCATCTGCAGGCATTAAAATAATTTCACTACCCGTTTTTTCATCCCGATGTGTAATTACTTCCGTAACCACATATTCATTTCTGTCTGCTTCTTGTTCTACCAATCCTGCAGTCGCCAAGGCGATCATAAATTCCTTAGAAGAACCATCCATAATAGGAGGCTCTGGAGAATCCATTTCTATTAATATATTGTCAATATCACTGGCTACAACCGCTGCTAATACATGCTCTGAGGTGTTAATGGTCACACCATTTTTTTCTAGTGTAGTCCCTCTCTGAGTACTTGTTACGTACGCTGCTTTTGCTTCGATCACAGGGTGACCTTCTAAATCTAGTCTTGCAAATGCATATCCAGAATTCACTGGTGCCGGTTTAAATGTCATGGTTACTTTTTTACCTGTGTGTAATCCTACACCTAGTAAAGTAACTTCATTTTTAATCGTTTTTTGTTTTAAACTCATTTAGCGTTCCTTTAAAGCTTTAATCTCTTTTTCTAATTGACTGATAGTTTTTACCAATTTTGGGAAATTTTTGAAGTGTATATACGACTTACTAAAATCTCCATATTTAAATGCAGGAGTACCTTGTACTACTGCGTTATCTTTTAATCTTTTTCCTACTCCAGACTGGGCTTGAATATGTACGTTGTTACCAATAGTGATATGACCTACAATTCCTACCTGTCCACCAATCATACAGTTTTTTCCGATTTTGGCGGACCCTGCAACTCCTGTTAATGCAGCGATGACGGTATTTTCACCAATTTCTACATTGTGTGCAATTTGGATTTGATTGTCTAGTTTTACCCCTTTTCTAATGATAGTAGACCCCAATGTGGCTCTATCTATCGTGGTTGAAGCTCCAATTTCTACATTGTCTTCTATCACAACATTTCCTATCTGAGGCACCTTGTTATAGACACCTTCTTCGTTTGGTGCAAAACCAAAACCATCGGCACCTAAGACCGTATTGGAGTGTATGATGCAATTCTTTCCTATAATTGTTTCAGAACAAACTTGAACTCCTGAAAATATAGTCGTTCCATCTGCTATGGTGACATTATCACCAATAAATGCATTTGGATATATTTTTACGTTATCTCCTATGGTTACATTTTCGCCTATATATGCAAATGCTCCTATATAACAATCCGTCCCATAAGTAGATGAATCACTAATAAAATGCGGTTTTTCAATTCCTTTTTTTTGCCCTCTAACTTCATCATAAAATGCCAATAATTGAGAGAATGCCTTGTAGGCATCGGCTACTTTTATAAGCGTTGTTTTAATAGGACGATCTGGCACAAAATCTTTACTTACAATTGCTATCGTAGCATTTGTTTCGTAAATATAAGGTGTATATTTTGGGTTGGACAAAAAGGTTAACGTACCTTCTACTCCTTCTTCTATTTTAGCTAGATTAGAAACTTCGGCATTTGGGTCACCTATAATTTCACCTTCTAAAATTTCTGCTATTTGGCTTGCTGTGAATTTCATTATCAGCAAAAATATAAAAAAAAATCCATACAAGCCTATTTCTTAGGTACACATAAAAAGTACTTCACAACTGGTTTAGATAAGGCTTGAATATTTAAATGATCAGATGCCCTAACTACATCCAGTACATCTCCATTTTTAAACAGCACTTCTATAGGGTCCTTTTTTTCGTTATAAGCCTGATTCTGAACCTTTCCGTGAAATATATAATAATCAATTTCCGAAGACAAGGCAGGGTTATTCACTAAAAAATCAGCGCGTATTTCAGCTATTTCTTCTTTCGAAAATGGATTTTTCTGAATAATTATTTTCGGTAATTTTCTATTAATGATCGCAGTTGCCAAATATGCCAATGTTGTATCCTCATGGTCACTCCATTCTTTAATCGCGCTTAATACATCATAATCGTCTAATTTAGAAAATAAATTCAATATTTCATCATTAAAATTATGAGTTCCAACCGTTGTTTTTAGAAAAAATGAGAATGTAGCATTTGCAGGAACATAAATCCCCTTTAAAGTTAATTCTTTGGCCCTTTTTAATACCTTCTTCAAAACATTCTCCGCCACCAAGCCTGTTTTATGTAAATAGACTTGCCAATACATCAACCTACGGGCGAGAATAAATTTTTCGATGGAGTAAATCCCCTTTTCTTCTATCAGTAACGCATCATCTTTTACGTTTAGCATCGTTATCAAACGGTCCGAATTAATATTTCCCTCCGCGACTCCTGTATAAAAACTATCCCGTTTTAAATAATCCATCCGATCCATGTCCAATTGACTTGAAACTAATTGCAACAAGAATTTACGTGAATATTCTCCTTTAAAGATAGTAATTGCCAATGCCAACTTACCATCGAACTCCACATTCAATGCTTCCATAAATTTTAAGGACAACTCTTCGTGATGTATCCCCTTTACAATACTCTGTTCCAAAGCATGTGAAAATGCACCGTGGCCGATATCGTGTAATAAAATAGCAATGAGCACACCTTCTTCTTCTTCTGGTGATATTTGAATTCCTTTAAATCGCAATACTTGTACTGCCTTTTGCATTAAATGCATGCAGCCCAAGGCATGATGAAAACGTGTATGATGTGCTCCTGGATAAACTAAATACGATAATCCCATCTGTGCAATCCTCCTTAATCGCTGAAAATAAGGATGTTCTATCAAATCGAAAATTAAGGCATTAGGAATCGTAATAAATCCGTAAATTGGGTCGTTTAGTATTTTTAACTTGTTTGTTGAATGGCTGGTCAAAGAAAATATATTTTAAATTTAAACTACAAAGATAGTAATATGAACGAGATACACATTTTATGGGTGGATGATGAAATAGATTTGTTAAAAGCACACATCATTTTTTTAGAAAAAAAAGGGTATACCGTCACCAAATGCACCAATGGAGCGGATGCCATAGATATGATAGATGAAACGTCTTATGATATTATTTTTCTTGACGAAAACATGCCTGGCATCAGTGGACTAGACACTTTAGTTGCAATTAAAGCCAAACAAAATCATGTTCCTGTAGTGATGATTACGAAAAACGAAGAGGAATATATTATGGAAGATGCTATTGGAAATAAAATAGCTGACTATTTGATAAAACCCGTAAATCCTAATCAAATTTTATTGAGTTTAAAGAAAATATTGGATCACTCTCGGCTAATTTCTGAAAAAACAACGTCTAACTACCAACAAGAGTTCGGGAAAATATCGATGGATCTCGCTATGGTAAATAGCTACGACGCATGGGTAGAACTGTATAAGAAATTGGTGTTTTGGGAAATAGAGCTTGAACACATCAACGATACGGGAATGTCCGAAATTTTAGAGAGTCAAAAAAAAGAAGCAAATAGCCTTTTTTTTAAATTTGTAAAAAACAACTACCACAGTTGGTTACACGACAGCGATGGCGATGGCCCCTTACTTTCGCACCAGTTATTTAAAGAAAAAGTACTTCCCGAACTTAACAAAGAGCAAGGAACCTTACTGGTGGTGGTGGATAACTTACGCTACGACCAATTTATGGTTTTAGAAAAGGCAATCAATAAACATTATAAAAAACAAGACGAAATTTCTTATACAAGTATTCTTCCCACGGCAACTCAGTACGCTAGAAATGCTATTTTTTCAGGATTAACGCCTTTAGAAATGGAAAAACAGCATCCTGAATATTGGAAAAATGACACGGAAGAAGGAGGTAAAAACCTTTTTGAAAAAGATTTTTTGGCAGCACAATTAAAACGACTTCATGCCGATTTTACTTGGGACTATTTTAAAATAACCAACTTAAAAGTAGGGAAGCAATTAGTCACGAATTTTAATGCTGCAAAAAATGTAGACCTCACAGTAATCGTCTACAATTTTGTAGACATGCTCTCACATTCAAAAACTGACATGGAGGTTATTAAGGAATTGGCAGGTGACGATAAGGCCTACCGCTCCTTAACCAATAGTTGGTTTAAAAATTCACCCCTATTAGAAATTATAAAAAAAGCACAAACATTAGGCTTAAAACTAATTTTAACCACAGACCATGGAACCATTAATGTAACCACTCCTACCAAAGTAATAGGCGATAAAAACATCAGTGCGAACTTGCGTTACAAAACAGGACGTAGTTTAAGTTTTAATAAAAAAGAGGTCTTTGAAATTTCCAGACCTAAGGATTATTTTCTGCCAGAAATAAACATAAATAGCTCGTTTATTTTCGCCAAGGAAGATTATTTTTTCGCGTATCCAAACAATTTTAATCACTACGTAAAATACTATAAAAACTCCTATCAACACGGTGGAATATCCTTGGAAGAAATGATAATTCCATGTGCAATTTATAGCCCAAAATAACTTATTTTTGCATAAAACCAATACGATGAAACTTACTTACGGATTGCAGGATATCCCCACGATAGCCACAAAAATACTGGAGACAATTAACAGTAAAAATATATTATTCCACGGAGAAATGGGGATGGGAAAAACTACTTTAATAAAAGAAATCATTAAACAATTAGGAGTTACAGACACCGTAAGTTCTCCCACCTACTCTATTGTAAACGAGTACAAAACAGACAAAAATGACACGGTATATCATTTTGACTTCTATCGAATAAATTCTGACGAAGAAGCCTTGGATTTTGGACTTGAAGAGTATTTTTTCAATCAAGCTTGGTGTTTGATGGAATGGCCTAATAAAGTAGAAAATTTACTACCTTTAGACGCTGCACAAATATATATTACTGCAGATAACGATAGCCAAAGAACTATAGAAATAAAATAACATGAGTGAAAAGCCTTCTTTTCCGTTCAGTAAACAAGAATTAACACCTCAGGTAGAAATGCTTGAAGTAAAAAGACGCAAGGGAGAATTCGTGATCGGTATTCCCAAAGAAATACATTTTCAAGAAAAACGAGTATGTCTTACTCCAGATGCCGTCGGAGCACTCGTTGCCCAGGGACATAAATTTGTGATTGAATCTGGCGCTGGAAACGGAGCTAACTATTCAGACAGTGACTATTCAGAAGCTGGAGCACGTATTTCATACAGCGTAAAAGAAGCATTTGCCTGTCAGATTATTTTAAAAGTAGAACCGCCCACAATAGCGGAAATTACTTACATAAATCCACAAAGCATCCTTTTTTCTGCACTTCAGTTAAAAACACAGCATAAATCATATTTCGAAGCCTTGGCTAAAAAGAGGGTGACTGCAATTGCTTTTGATTTTATACAGGATAAACACGGTGTTTTTACCGTTGTCAAATGCATGAGTGAAATAGCAGGACAGGCCTCTATATTAATTGCTGCGGAATTATTGAGTAATGCCAATAAAGGAAATGGATTATTACTGGGTAATATCAATGGAGTTCCTCCAGCCGAAATTGTAATTATTGGAGCAGGAACCGTTGGAGAATTCGCTGTAAGATCCGCCATTGGTTTGGGGGCAAACGTAAAAGTATTTGACAATTCACTTACCAAATTACGCAGTTTACAAGAACGTTTAGGACAACGTATTTACACCTCAACGATTCAACCAAAAACACTCCTAAAAGCATTGATGAGATGTGACGTGGCCATTGGAGCAGTTCGAGGAAAATCCAGATCACCTATTTATGTTACAGAAACAATGACTGAGCAAATGAAAGATGGTGCCGTAATTGTAGATGTAAGTATAGACCGCGGTGGCTGTTTTGAGACATCAGAAGTTACCAATCATAAAAATCCAACCATTACAAAACATGGAGTGATCCATTATGGGGTTCCCAACATCCCTTCAAGATACTCTAGAACAGCCTCAGTATCACTTAGTAACATCTTTACCCCCTATTTATTGAATATTGCAGAAGAAGGTGGATTTGAAAATGCGGCAAGATATGACAAGAGTTTGCAAAAAGGTATGTACTTTTACCGCGGAATACTAACCCACAAAAGCGTTGCTGACTGGTTTGGTCTTCCATACAGAGACATTAACTTACTATTTTTATAAATGAAGCTAGCAAAACGTTTTTTCTATTTTGGCATCGGATTATCCCTTGGCTGTGTAGTTGTATATTTTATAAGTACAAAAAAGAATACGCAATCATTTGATTATTTACCAAATGCACGTACTCTTAAAAACATTAGACTTAAGAAAAATATCTACAGCCCAGAAGCACTTGAAAACATGGCTTCTTATAAGCTTGACTCCACAGATATTGACTATTTTTTACGTGAAGGATCGGTAGATTTTAAACACAGTAATATCGAAGTTGATAGCTGTAAGGCATACCAGATAGACGCCTTAATAAACGAGCAAGAAATGACCTTACATTTACTCAACTGTAAAACCACTACACAAATTAAAAAAATAGCGCTACAGCAAGATTAATCTTGCTGCTCTAATAAATAACGCTCTTTTATCTTTTTAATACTCTTGATACTTTTTTCTAACCACTCTAAGTATTTCTGGTCTTGAAGATCCTTGTCTAATTTCCAGTCTACATCTGTTGCTCGCAACCTAGCTGTGACATCATTTAAGATGATCGCTGCCGCTACAGAGATGTTTAAACTTTCCGTAAATCCTACCATTGGGATTTTCAAACTTACATCTGCAGCTTCTAAAACATCCTGAGATAAACCTTCTTTTTCGACACCAAAAAAGAATGCTGATTTTTTTGTAACGTCAAAATCTGGTAATAAACAAGACTCATTGTGCGGTGAGGTCGCAACAATTTGGTAGCCTTCCGCTTTTAATTTCTTAATAGACTCTTTGGTATTATTAGTATCATAGTCATTATAATAGGTGAAATCCATCCATTTCTGAGCTCCTTTCGCAACTTGATTGGTGGCTTTAAATCTGTATTTACTTTCAATTACATGAATGTCCTGTATTCCAAAAATATCACATGTTCTTACCACCGCGCTTGCATTATGTGCTTGGTAAATATCCTCTATGGCAACCGTAAAATGCTTGGTTCTATTATTTAAAACTTCTTTAAACAATTCTTGTCGTCTTTCAGAAACAATCGCCTCTAAAAATGCAACATATTTTTTATCTATCATTACTTATTTAAAATTTGGTCGGCATGAAATTTTGTTTTTACCTTCGTGATGATATCAGTAATTAAACCATTTTCATCAATAACAAATGTTATGCGGTGAATGCCTTCATATTCTCTCCCCATAAACTTCTTAGGTCCCCAAACACCAAATGCATTAATAACAGTTTTATCTTCATCTGCAATTAATGGATAAGGCAATTCGTTTTTAGTTTTAAAATTTTGCTGTCTTTTAGCCGTATCTGCACTCACGCCTATAATTTGATAACCCTTACTCAAAAACATGTCGTAATTATCTCTTAAATTACACGCTTCCGTAGTACACCCCGGAGTACTCGCTTTTGGATAAAAGAAAACGACTAACTTCTTTCCTTTAAAAGTCGCTAAACATATCGTATTTCCTTGTTCATCTAGCCCCGAAAATTCAGGTGCCTTATCTCCTATTTTTAATGTCAACATATTTTGTATTTTTGTGTCGATAAAAGTAGTTAAAAATGACCAAACAAGAAAAAGTTCAATTCGTAATTGACACCTTAGAGAATTTATACCCAGAAACTCCGATCCCATTAGACCATAGCGATCCATATACGTTATTAATTTCGGTATTACTTTCTGCACAAAGTACTGATGCTCGTGTAAATACCATCACACCGCTTCTTTTTGAAAAAGCAAACAACCCCTACGACATGATAAAACTATCTGTCGAAGAAATTAAAAAAATCATACGTCCGGTAGGTTTATCGCCTATGAAATCAAAAGGAATCTATGGCTTATCGCATATTTTGATTGATAAACACAACGGAAAAGTACCTGCAAACATGGAATACTTGGAGGAATTACCGGCTGTAGGGCATAAAACCGCCAGTGTAGTCATGAGCCAAGCGTTTAACATTCCTGCATTCCCCGTGGACACACATATCCATAGATTAATGTACCGATGGAACTTAACAAATGGTAAAAATGTAGTGCAAACGGAAAAAGATGCAAAAAGACTTTTCCCTAAGGAATTATGGAATAAATTACACCTTCAAATAATTTTTTATGGACGTGAATACTCACAAGCGAGAGGATGGAAAATAGAAAATGACATAATTCAGGCAACTATTGGAAGAAAAAAATTGTAATGGAGTTTCCTTTCTTGCTTTTTAACAAGTCGCAAGACGATTTTGATACAAGAAACAGGACTTCTTGACTTTAATTGAAAGATTCTACAGATTAAAAAATTAAGCACTTAAATATAAAAAAAGATGCTGTTTTTTTTAGTCTTTTAAGTTTCATACTGACTCCTCAAAACTAATATCTAATCCACATGAATGGCAATCTCAATACTAATATCTACGCCCTCATAGCTAATCCACATGAGTGAGCAATCTCAATACTAATATCTAAACCCCTCATAGCTAATCCACATGAGTGGCAATCTCAATACTAACACCTAGCCCCTCATATCTAATCCACATGAGTGGCAATCTCAATACTAATATCTAAGCCCTCATATCTAATCCACATGAGTGAGCAATCTCAATACTAATATCTAAGCCCTCATATCTAATCCACATGAGTGGCAATCTCAATACTAATATCTAAGCCCTCATATCTAATCCACATGAGTGAGCAATCTCAATACTAATATCTAACCTCTCATAGCTAACACCTAATATCTCTACCCATAAAAAAACTCAGCTTGGTTAAAGCTGAGTTTTTCGAACATTAATTCAAACTTAATTCAATGTAGTCGTCGTTTTGGTTGGTTTTAACAACTTTTAATTGCTTCGAATAACTAAGCAAAAATTGAATTATTTCTATATTAGGTTGCAACGCTAAAAGCGATGGTTTTTCAGTGTAAATATTCATCATATGCGGTAAATTATAATTAGTTACCTATACAACGATTTATTTATTAAGTTATTGTTAGTTAACTAGATTTAACTTATGCACTTCTATCAACTTACGTAAATTAATCAGCGCGTACCGCATTCTACCTAGTGCTGTATTAATACTTACATTTGTACATTCTGAAATTTCTTTAAAACTCATATCCTTATACATTCGCATCAAGAGCACTTCCTTTTGATCCTGTGGAAGCTCCTCTATAAGTTCACGTAAGTCTTCACATATTTGCTCCTTAATCATTTGTTTTTCCACATTGAGGACATCATCACTTATGACAGAAAAAATATCAAACTCGTCCGTGTTTTGAAAGGTAGGCATCCTGTTGGACTTCCTAAAATGATCAATAATTAAATTGTGAGAAATTCGCATAATCCATGGAAGAAATTTCCCCTCCTCATTGTAAGCTCCTTTTTTTAAGGTTTTAATCACCTTGATAAAAGTATCTTGAAAAATGTCGTTAGCAATTTCTTTATCTAGTACTTTAGACATAATAAAACTAAAGACACGCTGTTGGTGCTTTTGAATCAGAATCTCTAATGCTTTTTCGTTTCCGCCTATGTAATCACTTACTAAAACGGCATCTATGGTCTTAATATTTCTCATATCTCTATTCACATTAAGGGGTTCGTGAAATTATGTAAATTATAAATAAAAGTAATATTGTTCTATAAGCATCTTTGTTTTGGCGCTACAAATATGCATTATATTTATTAAAAAAGCAAATTTTTTGATAAATAATCGATTCAGAGCTTTCTTTGATAGTTTTTATATTAAACATGAAACAAATGGTAAAGAACCATTTCAAAAATTTATCTTTGTCCTTATTATAGTAATAGCATGTATAAGAACATAAACTCTCTGAGTCCTAAGGACTTTATCATCATAAAAGGTGCAAAGCTTCATAATTTAAAAAACATAGACGTCGTTATCCCTAGAAACAAGCTCGTGGTAATCACTGGCTTATCTGGTTCTGGAAAATCGAGTCTCGCTTTTGACACCCTCTATGCCGAAGGGCAACGTAGGTATGTAGAAAGCTTATCTTCTTATGCGCGTCAATTCCTAGGAAGACTCTCTAAGCCAAAGGTAGATTTTATAAAAGGAATCTCTCCGGCCATCGCCATCGAACAAAAAGTAAACAGTACTAATCCTAGATCTACTGTAGGAACCTCAACGGAAATTTACGATTACTTAAAGTTACTTTTCGCAAGAATCGGCCGGACCTATTCACCTGTTTCTGGCGAAGAAGTAAAAAAGCACACCGTTACAGATGTCATCGCTAAGATAAAAACACTTCCTGAACGCTCTAAACTTTTATTACTTGCTCCGGTACACATTCCTGAAGAAAGAAATGTACTACAGATGCTTAAAATCCTGGCTCAGCAAGGGTATGCCCGTATAAAATACAAAGGCGAAATTGTACGTATTGAAACGATCAAAGAAGAAATAGACCACGACTTTCACCTCGTGATAGACCGTATCATCGTAAAAGATGACGAAGATTTCTTTAACCGCTTATCTGACTCCGTACAAACGGCCTTTTTTGAGGGAAAAGGAGAATGTATTATTGAAAATTTAGCCAACAATGAACTTTTTGAATTCAACAATAAGTTTGAATTAGACGGCCAGCAGTTTTTAGACCTCAATACACATTTATTCAGTTTTAACAACCCTTATGGAGCCTGCCCTACTTGTGAGGGATACGGAAACATCATCGGTATAGACCAAGAAATAGTCATTCCTAATACTTCTCTTTCAATTTTTGAAGATGCTATTTTACCCTGGAAATCTGAATCTTTTAGCTCCTATAAAACCCCTTTAATACACAACGCTTATAAATATGACCTTCCCATTCATAAACCATGGTTTGAATTAACAGCTATTCAAAAAAAACTGGTTTGGGATGGTAACGAAAGTTTTGAAGGACTCCATACATTTTTCAAACACTTAGAAGAAAAGAGTTATAAGATACAATACAGAGTCATGCTTTCTCGCTATCGAGGAAAAACTACTTGCACCAGCTGTAACGGAAAAAGACTACGAGAAGAGACTTCCTTTATAAAAGTGGCAGGAAAAAGTATAAACGACTTGGTAGACCTTCCTATAGATGAATTGATGTTGTTTTTTAAAAACATCGAATTGTCAGAAAATGATCGTCAAATTTCAAAGAGATTGCTGGTAGAAATAAACAGTCGCATCCAATTTTTATTAGAAGTAGGTTTGAGTTATTTAACCTTAAATCGAACTTCCAATACCTTATCCGGAGGAGAAAGTCAACGTATAAATATTGCCACCTCTATAGGCAGTAGCCTCGTTGGCTCCATGTATATACTAGACGAACCAAGTATAGGATTGCACCCCAAGGATACAGAACGACTGATCAAAGTATTGCTAAAACTAAGAGATTTAGGAAATACCGTTATCGTGGTAGAACACGATGAAGACATTATGAAAGCTGCAGACGAAATTATAGATATTGGCCCAGAAGCAGGAACTTTTGGAGGAGAAGTCGTAGCACATGGTGATTTTAAAGCCATCTTAGCATCGGATTCTCTCACGGCTCAATACCTCAACGAAACCTTAAAGATAGAGGTACCCAAAGTACGACGTATTTCTAAAAAATACTTAAAAATAGAAGGTGCGCGTGAACATAATTTACAAAATATAGATGTTACATTCCCCTTGGAATGTTTGACGGTAATTACCGGTGTATCGGGAAGTGGAAAAAGCACATTGGTTAAAAAGATATTATACCCTTCATTGCAAAAGAAAATAGCTGGATACGGAGAAAAACAAGGACAATTCACCGCACTTACAGGTGATTTTAACAGCCTAGAGCATGTAGAATTTATCACTCAAAACCCTATCGGAAGATCCTCCCGCTCCAATCCTGTGACATATATCAAAGCGTATGATGATATTCGAGCCTTATTTGCAGCAGAAAAACTATCTCATATAAGAAACTACAAAGCCAAACATTTCTCTTTTAATGTAGAAGGAGGACGCTGTGAAATGTGTAAAGGAGAAGGAGTCGTTACCATAGAAATGCAATTCATGGCCGATGTACATTTGGAATGTGAATCATGTAAAGGAAAACGCTTTAAAAAAGAAGTTCTAGAAGTACACTTTCGCGGAAAATCTATCAATGATATTTTAAATTTATCCATCGACAATGCCCTTTCGTTTTTTGAGGAACACAATGAACATAAAATAAAC
The DNA here is from genome assembly GCA_002400885.1 of Flavobacteriaceae bacterium. GTDB lineage: Bacteria > Bacteroidota > Bacteroidia > Flavobacteriales > Flavobacteriaceae. The sequence goes on along the minus strand of NVRM01000032.1, from coordinate 1,848 downwards.
CGAAAATTACAACCGCTTCAAGATGTAGGTTTAGGATACGTACAATTAGGACAATCCTCTTCTACCCTCTCTGGAGGAGAAGCACAACGAATTAAACTGGCATCATTCTTAGTCAAAGGAACCCGACAAGCTACGTCTTTATTTATTTTTGACGAGCCGACCACCGGATTGCATTTTCACGATATTAAAAAACTAATGGACTCTTTTAATTCCCTAATAAAAAATGGACATTCTATCATCGTTATCGAACACAATATAGAATTGATTAAATGTGCGGATTATATCATAGATCTAGGATTGGAAGGTGGTAAAAAAGGAGGCCAGTTAATCTTTGAAGGGACACCCGAAAAATTAATCCAAAATAAACAGTCTTATACCGCCACTTATTTAAAAGATAAAATTTAGTAATCTATTGGCAGACAACTATAAAAACCAAAAATACCGATTGGAATATGAATTCCAATCGGTATTTTTTTAGCCCAAAACATTGGACATTAAAAAAGGTCTGATAAAATATCAGACCTTTTAGGGTGAAAGACCGGTTTCGAACCGGCGACCTCCTGAACCACAATCAGGCACTCTAACCAACTGAGCTACAATCACCATCTCTCTTCGAGTGCAAATTTACACTATTTTATTGTTCCCACAAGTATTTTATAGTAAATCTTCTAAAGAATTCACTGCTACAAACCGTTCTACAGTATAGCCTTCAGCATAATCCACTCCTACTAAGCGACCTAAGTCTTGTGCTCTATAAAAAACACTATCCAGAAAGTTTTTACTCGTTATCGGTGAAGCAGGTTCTTTACTATTTGGATCATAAAACTGAGAAGAATACGCCTTTACCGAAGCCAATTTCAACTCCATAAACCCCGTCACATCCATGACAAAATCCGGTGTTACGTTTTCCCATTGTATATAATGATACACCACTTTAGGTCTCCATGCATCCTGAACTTCACCATCTTCCGTAGTAATTATCTTCCGAAGCCCGGACAAAAAACACGCATTAGATACCAATTGACCTCCCTTTGGATGGTCAATATGGCGATCACTCACCGCATTGCATAATACAATACTAGGTTTGTACTTTCGTATCATTTTTATCACCGCGAGCTGATGCTCCTTATCATTTACAAAAAAACCATCTGCAAATCCTAAATTCTCACGGACACTCACCTTAAGTATTTCTGCCGCTTTTGCAGCCTCCTCTTTTCGAATCGCTGCAGAACCTCGTGTTCCCAACTCGCCTCTTGTTAAATCTATTATACCAACTCGTTTCCCTAAAGAAATCTCTTTAGCAAGAGTCCCTGAACAGCCAATTTCTACATCATCTGGGTGTGCCCCAAAAGCCAAAATATCTAATTTCATACACCTGTGTTAAATAATTAAAAATACACGAATACAATCGCAAAAATACATTATATCAACAAATATAAGCTATCGAAGCACATTTGACCTATAAACACCCCATTTTAACCGTATAAAATACACGTTTTACATAATAAACGGTATGTTTCTAATAGATACTAACAGATTTTATATACCTTCGCTTTGAGTTAGTGTTTTATTACCAACAAATTAGATCTATAATAGGCTATGAAAAGTTACATTGTTTTTATCTAATAGTTACTCAATGGCACACTGGGAAAATTGCTTTAAATAAATTGTTTGATATTACCGCCAAAATTGAGTTATAAAATTTAGATGTCATCAACCAACCCGACAAACATCTTTCTGAAAAGTGTAATAAAACACTAGAGCCACTTCTTCTTATCAGAAGTGGTTCTTTTTTTAGCAATAAACTAAGGGCAATTAAAGCGCTCGAAACAGCTAAAAAAAAGCATC
>NVRM01000031.1 GCA_002400885.1 Flavobacteriaceae bacterium | reverse complement strand
TTATTATTATTATTATTATTATGAATAAGTCCCTTGCCAATACACGATTGTATCATAGTCCCGCTGGCGTAGGGGTGTATCGTGTTCCAAAACAGCATCAAACTGAAATATAACAGCAATAATACGTAGTCCTAAGACTAAAAACCTAAACACTTCCATTCCCAAACAATGAAATCGTATAGTCATCATTAGGTTAATTCAGTTACTATCGAAAAACAACCACCCCTAAAAAACACTAATCTACCTCAGCAGACCTCTGAGTCTCACGCTTCGCATATACCGACGGATTGACTCCAAATTGTTTTAAAAAACACTTTCTAAAATATCCTTGATCTGAAAAACCAACCATATTGGAGACTTCACTTATCGTATAATCATTTAATACAATTATTTGAGCTGCTCTTTTCAATCGTATGGATCTTATAAACTGAGTGATGGATAAGTCCGTAAAAGCTTTTGTTTTTCGATACAGTGTCGCTTGGCTCATGTGTAGATTCTCTGCCAATACTTGCACATTAAACTCTGGATTCATAATATCTCTCTCAATCAAATCGATGGCAGTTTTTAAGAACTTCACCTCCTGAGAATCCAGTGTTACCGCCTTAGGGCCTAAGGTGATTTTTTGCTTAAAAAAGTCTTTTGCTTTTTTTCTGTTGGCAATAAAACTATCCACTTTAGCGCATAATAAGACACTGTCAAATGGTTTTATAATATAATCATCAGCTCCTAGCTGTAATCCTTCTATTTTTTGATGTTCACTCGCTTTCGCCGTTAATAAAATAATAGGGATATGACTTGTTTTCTCAGACTCCTTGAGTATTTTACAAAGTTCCACGCCACTCATTACAGGCATCATCACGTCACTTATTATTAAATCAGGAAGGTGTTTTTTCGCCAACTTTAAACCTATTTTACCATTGGAAGCTTCTAAAACATGATACTTGCTTTTAAAAACCCCTTTTAAATAATTTAAAATTTCTTCCGTGTCATCCACGATTAATATGGTTCCATTACTCTGGGAAGGAGCACACAGCATAGGTTCCTCTACCACTTCTTCAATAGCTTCTACAGGCTCTTCCTTCCTCGTCTGTTCATTTATTAGGACGGATTTTTCAGGTAGTACATCCATGTATTTTGCTGGGTACTCTTTTTTATTGACAGGGATTAGTAGTTCAAATTTAGCCCCCTCGCCTAGCGTACTAGTTACCGTCACAGTCCCTTTGTGCAAAGTAATTACCTCCTTGACAATAGACAAACCTATCCCCGTTCCATTCTGATAATCCTGTTGATTTACTGGCACCTGATAAAAACGATCGAAAAGATGTTTTTGATGTTTTAGAGCAATCCCTTTCCCGGTATCTATAATAGAAATACGACAAAACGAAACACCTTCTATTTCAACACGTTGAACCTTCACCGTAACAGTACCTTCTATTGGAGTAAATTTAAATGCATTCGACAGTAGGTTTATAATTACTATTTCTAAATTACGATGATCAAACCACATTAAAAACGGTTTTTTAGTCCCAGCATAGGTATACCTAATCGACTTGCTTTTTGCGAAGGGTTTAAAGGTGTTAAATATAGCTTTCGTAAAAACATGTATATCACCTTCGTTGATATGAAGAGCCATTTTCCCTCTTTCGATCTTCCTAAAATCAAGTAATTGATTGATCAATTTCAACAGTCGATTTGCATTGACGTCCATTACTTTTAAGGGGACTTTAATTTTAAGAGGTACTGTTTTTTGGTTCAATATATCTTGCAAAGGCGCAATTATTAATGTCAATGGAGTTCTAATTTCATGCGAGAGGTTAGTGAAAAACTTTGATTTCATTTCACTTAACTCCTCTTCCTTTCTCTTTTCTATTTTTGCAATTTTAAGATGATGCTCCAATTTTAACTTTGCCGCAGTTCTCCACTGTTTTTTCTGATTGCGTCTTTCTCTAAAATAATATACAAGAAACAACGAAGCAACAAACAAGAAACCAAAGATTATCCTTGCCCATACGGTATTCCACCATACAGGAAGTATCGTAATCTTTAATTCCGTAGGAATCGTACTCCATACGCCGTCACAATTGGATCCTTTTACCATAAAGGTGTACTGCCCTGGTTCTAGATCATTAAAATTAACGGTTCTTGAACGTGCATTCACAACAGTCCATTCTTGCTGTTTCCCAACTAATTTATAGGCATACTTATTAAATGCCTGAAAAGGATAGGACAAGGCTACAAACTCAAGCGCAAAGTTATGATTCAAATGGTTTAGCCGTATTTCTTTGACAAAAGGCAATGCTTTATTAAAAATAATTTGATCGTTAATCGTATCCCCAAGATAGATGGAAGTATTGTCTATTTTAAGGTCCGAGATAATAACGGGAGGAATCCATGAATTTTTCTTAATATCTTTTGGATGAAAACTAAGAAACCCTTTATTATTCCCAAAGTACAAATTCCCAAAAGAGTCCTTATACGCTGCTCGGTTATTATTTGCGATATAATAGGTTTTAACTTCCTTGGAGGTTTTATTGAATTTTGAAATACCAGAATTCGTTCCAATCCATAAATTCCCTTTGGTATCTTCTGTGATACAGGTAACAAAATTATTGGGCAATCCGCTGTGTGTATTGTAAATAATTATACGACCGTTAAGGGTATCAAACTCTCCTAATCCTCCTCTATATCCTATCCATAAACGAAATTCACTATCTTCAAATATGCACCACACTTCCTGATTGTAAAATATTTCATTGGAAATATAGGCATCATTAAAACTATCAAATGTAAATTCTCCGTTTTCATGAGCCACTAGCTTATTTAAGCCATAATCCGTCCCTACCCATAGTTGCCCCTTACTGTCCTGGAACACACTTCTAACATGATCATTATTTATCGTTTTTTTTTGTTTTGAAGAAGCTCTAATCACCTGAAAAGTTTCCTTTTTCACATCGTAATACACCAAGCCATTATCGGTACCTATCCAAAAATTTCCTAAAAGGTCAATGCAGAGCGCTTTGACAAAACCTTCCCAGTTTGGTTCATTTTTGGGGGTGATTTTTAATTCATAAAAACGCTTGCTCTTCGCTTCTTTCCGATACAAAGACGATTGATTACTTCCGAACCATAGCGTTCCATTAGCATCCATAGCCGAACACAGGATAATATTAGAACCTAAGCCAGATTGGAGCTTCTCTTTATTAAAACTATTGAACGTAAAATCAACAGCCTTTCCTGTTTTCTGAAGACTATTTTTTATAGCACCATGATACATAGAAATCCATAAATACCCCTCTTTATCTTCTAGAAATGAATTGACCTCGAAACGACTGTCAAAATTATAGCGTTTAAAATTACTGTTTCTAATACTTATTTTAACCACACCTCCACCAAAAGTCCCGATCCACATCACTCCTGACTTTTCCCAATACAAAGTACTTATTCTATTTTCCAAGCGTTCGTTAAAAAAAGGATGATCCCAATTAAAGTTATCAATTTTCGCCTTATTTAAGGAGGTATTACTCAAGGCAATCCTATCAATCCCATTCCAAGTCCCTGCCCATAAATTTCCGGAATTATCACTTTGTATACTATAAATATCATCATGACTAATACTGTTCCCCGATGCTTTTCGTTGAATTACTTCAAGAGCTAGACTTGTTTTATTTAATTTAACAATACCTCCCCCCATCGTCCCAATCCACAGCGCGTTTTCTTTTTCAAAAATAGTATTTATATTCGTGATTGCTCCTTTCTCATTACTGTTCACCACGAGCGATATTTTCGTGAATTTGTTTGTCTTTAAATCAAAGGAAATAAGAAACGCATCTGAAGAGCCAATCCAAAGTATATCCTCCGTAGTATCCATATGTAGACTCGTCAATAAATTGGTGGGTATCGAAGTGTTTTCTTTCTGGTATATTTTAATTTTTATAGGGCCTGTTTGTAATTGTTCTCGAGAGATATTCGAAATATGGTACAATCCTTTATTTGTAGATAACCAAAGCGCATTGTCTGCACCTTTTACCAAGCCCGTGACTCTATTCTTGAGAATTAATTCAGTGCTTTCTCCCTCCGAGTCTTTTACACGAATAAAACGTTCATTTACCGGGTCAAAACAATACAGTCCATTAGTACTTGCACACCATATCAAACCATCATCCGTTTGCAATAATTTCAATACGTACAAAAAATTATTTTTAGGGGTATAATTCTTTAGGTTATATCCATCATATCTCGAGAGACCATCATTGGTCCCAAACCACATAAATCCAGTTTTATCCTTAATAATACTGTTTACTTCATTATCCGCCAAGCCATTTTGAGTGCTGATATAGGTGACCGTCATTTCCGTTTCTTGACTGTAAAGAAAACGGGATATTAAGAAAAAAAACAAAAACAGTCTATAGGGATTCATGAAGCGGTATTTAGACATGGATTATCCTAAAATAAAGCCATCTTTTAGTACTCAAAAATACAAAAATAATACTGATATCCTCTGTTCTTTTTCGGCTGCACATCCCCTCGCTCAAATACATCATTCTAAAAAACGCAAATTCAAACACTTACCGAATCTACTCGTAAAGAACAATCGCTCTAATACACCATAAAAAAAACAGTATAAAATAACGTTTAAAATAAACTATTTCTAATAAAAACTAAATTACACCATCCTTAACTGTTCTAAACAGGTACAAACGATCGCGCAAAACTCAGCCCTAACGTTCTCTTAGAAGCAGTATGAAAAACACACATATCCATTCGCTAAAACTTAGCATACAACCAAACTGCAAGAAAATAAAATTAGCCTTTGTAAAAGGAATGCTCGCAAGTACTAAAACAGCGATGTAACACACCGTATTTCACGTCTTAAATCTCTTGGCAAAAGCCCCTAGGTTTTCAAAAAAACTGGTGCTAATAAAAATCACCATCTACATGAAATTACATTCAAAAAGCCGTAATAACGTCCCGAGAAACAACAATAAATAAAATTACATTGGTCTTTTATAACCTCTAAAAACAAGCAACTTTAGGCCAAGCACGAATCTTAAAAACATAAAAACAACACACTTTACAAAACAACACTAAACACTCATAAGCAGACAGATACCTCTACTTAAAACAACACATCAGCAAATATCACGAAATCCACCGAATAAGTAGTGAAGTAAAAAACCCATTATATTGATTGATATACCCCCTATAATCACAAAACCCATTCCTATTTTTGTAGTCTTTATTAATACCAATTCACAAGGAAAAAACAATGACAATGACAAAGGATTTCAACATCAACTTCCCCCCTAACATAGCAACATTTCAAATAAAAAAATACGGTTTATTAATAAGCTGTTTCCTGTGTAGTTTTTGGTTTCATGCACAGCAAAACGACTGGGAAAATCAAGCAATTATTTCGACAAACAAAATGTCCGCAAGAGCCACCTCTTATTCTTATACTACAGAACAAGATGCCTTAGACGGAATACGAGAAAACGCTCGTGTCTTAAACCTTAATGGCAGTTGGAAATTTAACTTTTCTAAAGACAGTAAGCATCGAAACAATGATTTTTACACCACAGATTTTGACAGTTCTCAATGGGACAATATAGACGTCCCTTCCTGCTGGGAAATGAAAGGATATGGTACTCCTATATATACAAACGTGGTATATCCCTTTACCTCAAACCCTCCATTTATAGACCGAATGAATCCTGTAGGTGCTTATCTTAAGGAATTCGAACTTCCCAAAAACTGGAAAAAGAAACAATTAATTCTACATTTCGCAGGGGTTTCCTCCGCTTTTTATTGCTGGGTTAATGGTGAAAAAGTCGGTTATAGTCAAGGAAGTCGGTTACCTGCTGAGTTTGACATTACAGATTTCATAAAAGAAGGAACAAATACCATTGCGGTGCAAGTTTTTCGTTGGAGCGACGGGAGTTATTTAGAAGACCAAGACCATTGGAGAATGAGCGGAATTCACAGAGAAGTCTTATTATTAGCGCAACCAACAGTACATCTAACAGATTATTTTGTCAGAACACGTTTTGATAAAGATTTTAACAATGCCTTATTACAAATTCGCCCAGAAATAAGCATCGGTGAACACACAAATATAAAAGACTGGACCTTACAAGTAAAGCTATTCAAGAAAGGAAGTCCTATAAATATCCTAGACTCCTTATATATAGGATTGGATAAAATTTTGAATGAGAAATTTCCTCCGAGGGACCATATTTCTTTTGGACTGTTGGAACAGGAGATAAAAAGCCCCTTACAATGGTCGGCAGAATCGCCAAATTTATACACCTTAGTTTTAACTATTTTAGACCAACACAAGCAAGTCATCGAATCTAGAAGCTCTAACATCGGTTTTAGAGAAATTCAAATTACAAAGGATGGTGTTTTAAAAGTCAATGGGAAAAAGATAAAATTGATGGGAGTAAATCGTCATGATCACAGTGCGACGAATGGAAAAACCATGACAAGAGAGGAACTAAAAAAAGATATGGAATTGATGAAGAAATTCAATATAAACGCAGTCAGAACAGCACATTACCCAAACGATGCTTATTTTTATGAATTGTGTGACAGCTACGGAATCTACGTAATGGACGAAGCAAATATTGAGAGCCATCAGATAGGCGGCCAACTTTCCAATGATCCTTCTTGGAATCACAGCTTTATGAGTCGCGTTATTGAAATGGTCGAAAGAGATAAAAATCATCCGAGTATTATTTCTTGGTCCTTAGGTAACGAATCTGGAACAGGCCCCAATCATGCGGCAGCGGCTGGTTGGATCACAGATTTTGACCCGACTCGTTTTGTACATTATGAAGGAGCACAGGGTTTACCAGCATCACCACTGTACGCTCCTTTCAATAGTAAAAAATACAAAAGCAACTACCGTTCTAAAATGACGAACCCCAACGACCCTTCTTATGTGGACGTTATTAGTAGAATGTATCCTACATTGGAGCAGTTAAATTCATTGGCCGTAAATCCACTGATTAATAGACCGGTGATTGCCTGCGAATATGCACATGCAATGGGAAATTCTTTAGGTCATTTAAAGGAATACTGGGAGGTGATCAGATCACATGATAAATTGGCCGGAGGATTTATTTGGGATTGGATTGATCAAGGCCTCCTTAAAACCGCGGAAGATGGACAAGAGTATTTTGCCTATGGAGGTGATTTTGGAGATCAGCCAAACTTAAAAAACTTTTGTATCAACGGGATTATAAGCTCGGATAGAAAACCAAAACCTCAAACTTGGGAATGCAAATATGTTTTTCAACCTATTGAGTTCACGGCTATCGACTTAAACAAGGGAATTATCGCTATAAAAAACAGGTTTCACTTTAAAAGCACTGCCGACTATAATCTTGTTTGGACCCTTTCTGAGGAAGGTACCGAAATACAACAAGGGATCCTGAAAGACATAATAATTCAAGCAGGAGATTCACTTCAAGTACAATTACCGATACAATCAACCTTTCCAAAAAAGGAAAAAGAATATTGGTTAAAAGTGGCAATAGTACACAAGAAGGCCACTGTTTATAGCCCTATCGGATTTGAGGTTGCCAAAGAACAATTTTTGTTAAAACGAGGAGAAAAAACTTCTGTCACAAGCGTAGTATCCAAGATTTCGGTTCAGAAAAACGATCGTAAAATTGTACTTAGCACCGCGGATTTCCAAATTGATTTTGACCATATAACGGGAAACTTAACGACCTATAAATACAAAGGGAAATTACTAATCAGCAGCCCTCTTAAAGCTAATTTTTGGAGGCCACAAACAGACAATGACCAACGTGGCTGGAAATCACATAAATTATCAAAATTTTGGAGACATGCAGCAGATCAATTACTGTTGAAAAAGATAAAAACAAAGACGCTAAAGAATGGTGAAATACAAATCACAGTACTACAGGAAATAAAAAACAAGATTCAATTCGAACAGCGATTCACTATTTATCAGACAGGCTATATCCATGTAAATATCGCTTTAATAATAAACGAAAATGTTTCCATGCCTTTAAGAATAGGAACTACATTTTCTACACCCAACAGCAATGATAGTATGTCTTTTTACGGAAAAGGTCCATGGGAAAACTACAGTGATCGGAATGCCGCAGCAGAAGTCAATGTGTATCGTGGAAAAGTAGCCGATTTTGTACATAATTATGTGAAACCACAAGAAAATGGAAACAGAACAGACGTACGATGGTTATCCCTAGAAGACGCTACAAGTAATGGCTTAAAAATAGTTGGAGACCTTCCCTTAAGTGTTTCTGTTTGGCCATGGACGACTCTGGAAATTGAAAAAGCCTTACACACGAACGAATTGAAAGCGAACCAACATTTCACACTCAATATTGACGCCGTACAATTAGGTGTTGGAGGTGCGGACACTTGGTCTATAAAGTCAATTACCTTGAAAAAATACCGATTGAACGCGAAGAGCTATAAGTATGGGTATACAATCATTCCTAAAGTAAATAATATTGACTAATAGAACGAATAATCCTCTAGCCTCTCTTGTGAAGCTCCATTTATAAAGTCCCCACAAGAAAGAGAAATTAGTAATCCCTCTCCCTTTAAAGAAAAGAACGATAGCCTCAGTTATCGTTCTTTTTTTGCTCAAAAAACAAGGAGTCGTGTTTTGTATCTACGGTGTTTTAGAACAATTCACACGTATCACAACATTATAAATTTGGGCATCCAACAAAAACATGCACCTCCTATCAATTTGACTAATTCCTAAACTAATAAATTAAAAATTAAAGCCACGAATCTACATAACCCCCTAAAACACTGGACTAAAAGAGGAGTTCGACTGATTTCACTGACAGTTATGAACGATTTACTACCGTATAAATTGACGAATATGACCTTTTAAATTGAACGTTTTTACCCAATAACAAGCAGTTTGTATCACTAATTTTGGAATACCGTGATTTCAATACTTACAATTCTTTTTAAACCTAGGTTAAAAGAAGCAATGCCGTTGAATCATCGTAACTCAATTAACTATATTAAATGAATTTTAAAAAAACCAATCGTATGAAACAACGAATTTTAACTAAAGTTATGTTTTCATTATTACTAGTTGGACTAGTAGTAATGTCTTGTAATGATGATGAAGAAGAGCCACGAATTGCCCATTTCAGCATTAGCGCCGATTACTTTTCGGATCAGCATATTTTCCAAATAGAGGGAGACTCCCTAAAGGTAAACATAAAAACAAACTCTTTTTGGGAAGCGACAAAAAACACAGATGTCAATTGGATCTCTTTTAAACCAACAAAAGGTTCAGGAGACAATATAATGTCGGTAACGATACGTCCTAATGATGCGATAACTCCAAGATCTACCTGGATCTATTTTGATGCCTATGAGAAAAAAGACAGTCTTAAAATTGAACAAAAAGGAAAAGACCTGTCTATAAGCACCTCTTTATTTGAAAATGTAGCCCCCGGAGGAGAAACATTTTCGATCGATTTAATAGCGACTAAAAAATGGAAAACCACTTTAAGTGGAACAGAAAGTTGGATACTCTTAGATCCATCCGAAGGAGAAAAAGGTAGTTCAAGTGTTTCCTTAAAAGTTTCAGAAAATATTGCTTTAGAAAAAAGAACAGACTCTATTTTATTAGTATCTGCTGATGGAAATCCAGACTCTAAAATTTGGATAAAAGTACATCAAAAAGGAGCGTTTAAAGATGTCCTTAATTTATCAAAAACATCCCTAACTGCTGTTCAAGCTGATGGAGAATCATTTGAAATAGACTTAACAGCAACAAAAGACTGGAAGACCGTTGCAACAAGTACTGGAGATTGGATTTCAATAAGCCCTGAAACAGGTGTGGTTGGAAATGCTAAAGTTACGGTATCAATCGCTGCCCATACTGGATCAGAGGCCAGAAAGGACTCCATTTTATTCATCGCTAAAAACAATACTGATTATTCAAAAGTATGGTTTACCGTGGATCAATTGGCATTTGAACCAAGCATAACAGTAGCAACAACGAATACTGAGTTAGCCAATAAAAGTGGCACTATTGACATCGCGCTGATGAGTAATATAGCATGGGAAGCAAGTACTAGCCTTGAGGGAGTTACAATGAGCCCTGCAGCTGGAAATAAAGCAACAGCGGAACAAACCGTTAAAGTTAGTTATCCTGAAAACACAAGTACTGAAAGCAGAAAATTCAATATCGTTTTTAAAGGAAAAACACCTTTTGAAAGCTTTACTAAAACCATAGAAATTATTCAACTTGGAGAAACTCCTGTTAATATCAATGTAGAAAAAATGTCCATTGCATTGAGTGGATTGAGTCAAATATTTGAAATCAATTTAATTTCATCGACTGTAGATTGGAAAGCAATTTCTAATAATTCTAAATTTGTGATTATAGAAAATGAAATGGGATCTGCTAGTAATAGTCCGGTAATTATTAAGATAAATGCCTCTGTAAATAAATCTTTATCCGACGTTATAGGAGCTATAGAAATTCAACAAAGTGATGATGCGAGCGTAAAAACAATCGTTAGTATCACCCAGGGATTACATCCGATGAATGATGAGACTTATGTATACAACGACCCTTCTAAAACGGCCTCTGAATTATCGCTAAATGAAGGTATTTCACATCCAACACAAGAAGGATGGAAATTTTTAAATGCACATGAATTTACAACAAACGCTAATGGTTTTTGGAATTTCAATACTCGTTTAGGAATTGAACATGCCACAATGACCAATGACATGAAAGTGATTACTCCAGAAGGAACCTTACAGCTAAAAACAGTAAAACTAGCCCAAGAAACCATCAATATTCATGGAGATCGTGCCATCTACGAAACAGCGGCACTTTACAGTAAGCGACACAATCAAGGAGGTCTGAAATGGGTGAAATTCACCAAAAACATGCGTGTAGAAGTTAGATACAAACATTCTGGAAAAGCTGGTTTTAATGAAGCCATTTGGTTTATGGGACAAAGTAATTATGATGGTCAAGGTATAAACTGGCCTGCTTGTGGAGAAATTGACTTAATGGAAAGTCCTTATGCTAGACAATCACATTTCACCTTACATACGGAAAACTATTCATCGGTAAGTCAAAACGCAGTGACATCAAATATAACCCTTGCAGATGATACTAAATGGAATATTTTTTGGATGGAAATACTAGATGATCGTGTTATTGGAGGTGTAAATGGTTACCAATATTTCGAACATATAAAAGGAGCAAATGGAAATCAGGACTGGCCTTGGGATAACCCAGCAGGAATGATGTTAATCTTAACACCTGGAATTGGTGGTTGGAGTGGAGTTATGCCAGATTTAGCTGTAGGAGAAGAAGCAATTAGAGAATATGATTGGATTCGTGTTTATGTAAATGAACAATTTGACCCTACAAGTCAAGCAGGTCATACCGGAAAATTCTATTAAAAGTACTTTTCAAAGGAGAGGTGTTTTAATACCTCTCCTTTTCACTAATTGAATAAATGATCATATAAATGAAAACAATAAAAAACATACTTCTCCTACTTGCAATTTGCTGCTTGTCCATGGCCAATAGTTATGCACAACAAGCAAAAACAATTGTAAAGGGAGTAATACTAGACGAGATGGGCTTACCCTTACCAGGTGCAAGCGTTATCTTAGAAGGCACTACGGTAGGAACCACCAGTGATTTTGATGGAGTCTATCAAATTTCTTTTCAACCAACAGAAAAAAACATCTTAATTTTTCAGTTTATCTCTTTTAAAGAACAACGTATTAAAATAACAAAACCAGGAGAACAAGAACTAAACGTACACCTTAAAAATGACAATACGCAACTAAACGAAGTTGTGATCATTGGTTTTGGAGTGAAAAAAAAGATAAATTTAACAGGAGCTGTAAGTCAAATAGGCTCCGAAGTACTAGAAGCACGTCCTATAACCCAAGCTGCCCAAGCCCTACAAGGAGTAATTCCTGGTTTAAATATTGGAACAGATTCGGGAGGTGAATTGGATGGTGCTTTAAACATTAACATTCGGGGTGCCGGTACTATTGGTGAAGGATCCAATGGTAGTCCCTTAATTTTAATTGACGGAATTGAAGGTTCCTTAAATTCTGTAAACCCTAACGATATTGCAAACATATCGGTATTAAAAGATGCAGCAGCGGCCTCTATTTATGGGTCTCGAGCACCTTTTGGTGTTATTTTGGTTACAACCAAAAAAGGAAGTAAAGGAAAAACAGTTATTAATTATTCTTCCAATTTTAGGTTCTCTACCCCTATTAATATTCCAGACCGTATGAACTCTTTACAGTTCGCCTATTTTGTAAATGACTTAATGGTAAATAGTGGAAGAAACGAGAATTTTAAACCAAATCAAATTCAAAAAATCATTGATTATAGAAATGGTGATCTTGCTTTTGGAACCGAACCAAACTCAAGCAATACAAACTGGCTTTCCAACAGGGCTTCCTATGGAAACACCGATTGGTACAACGTACACCTTAAAAAATTAAACTACGGAAAAGAACATAATATTAGTCTCAAAGGAGGGGGCGAAAAAATTAATTATTATGTTTCTTCTGGATTTTTAGAACAAGGAGGTGCCTTTGTATATGCAAAAGAAAAGTTTAAAAGAAACTCTATTAGTGCTAAATTTAACATTCAATTAAACGACAAAGTTGCCTTGAATATCAACACACGTTTTATCCGTAAAAAACACGACAAACCTACAGGACAAGACGAACGTTTTTATCATAACTTATCAAGAGCGGCCCCTACAACCCCTGTTTTTAGCCCTTATGGTGATTATATGTCTGATTCTATGATTCAGCAATTAAAAGAAGGAGGTAGAACCGTTGCCAGCAAAGATTATTTATACAACAAAATAGATTTTGTGTATGAACCTTACAAGGATTGGAAAATATACGGAGCCTTTAATTCTAGAATAGAGAACCATAATAACACCAAACATATTGCAAAAATATCGGTTATTCAACCCCGTGGAAACAGTGAATATATTTCTGTTTTTTCAGGATATATCCCTAAAATAGAAGTAACTCCCTGGGGACTTACCTCGATTACTTCTCCTGGACAGAACTATTACCAAACTGGACAATCGCAAGTAAACTATTCCGCATTAAACTTATATACTGATTATTTAAAAACGTTTAACGAACATTCTTTTAAATTACTAGTAGGAGTTCAGAATGAATCCTATGAAGTTCACAGAACACAAATAGCAACCGATAATATTGATTCGGATGACAAACCATTTATCACTCAAAATGGAGAAAAATATGTATTTGAATCTAAAGGAGCATGGAATAATATAGGTGTCTTTTCTCGTTTAAATTATAATTACAAACAACGGTACCTTTTAGAAATAAATGGACGTGTAGATGGTGCTTCTCGTTTTCCAAAAGAACAACGTTGGGGCTTTTTCCCTTCTGCATCCGC
This sequence comes from Flavobacteriaceae bacterium, assembly GCA_002400885.1. Lineage (GTDB taxonomy): Bacteria > Bacteroidota > Bacteroidia > Flavobacteriales > Flavobacteriaceae. The sequence continues at coordinate 13,409 of NVRM01000031.1, read as the reverse complement.
AGGCTGGAATGTTTCTAAAGAATCTTTTTGGGAACCAATATCTAGTATTGTTGGTCGCTTTAAAATAAGAGGATCATGGGGAGTTTTAGGAAATCAAAACACGAGTAGTTTTTATCCATATTTCCAAAAAATGAACATTAATAATGGAAAATGGGCTGTTGACGGGAGTGTTCCTTCACAGTTAGCAATGCCTGCACCTTTTAGTGCTACAATCACATGGGAAAAAATAGAAAGTCATAATATTGGATTTGATGCTGGTTTTTTCAGTAACAGACTTACATCATCTTTTGACATTTACCAACGTAAAACTTCCGAAATGATTGGTCCTGCGCCTGTAAAACCTGCTGCTTTTGGAGCCACAGTACCCAAAACTAATAATGCAGAATTACAAACCAACGGATGGGAATTAGAATTGAGCTGGAGAGATCAGTTAAACGATAATTTCTCTTATCATTCGAGCCTTGTTGTTAGTGATGGAACCTCTAAAATAACCCAATACAGCAATCCAGAAAAACTCCTATTTGTAGATGGAAAAGATCAATTTTACAAAGGAAAAAAGATGGGGGAAATTTGGGGATATCAGTCTTCTGGAATCGCTAAAACAGATTTAGAAATGATCAACTGGCTTAAAACAAACCATCCAAGCTTTGGTGCTAGTTGGGCAGGTGGTGATATGATGTATCGCGATTTAAACAATGACAATGTTATTGATTCTGGTGCACAAAAACTAAATGACAGTGGAGACATGCGGGTTATTGGGAATAGTACCCCTAGGTATTTCTTTGGAGTAAACCTTGGTTGTAAGTATAAAGTATTTGATTTTAGTGTCTTTATTCAAGGAGTCGCAAAACGAGATGTCTTATTATCTGGTGGTGCTTTTTACCCAGGAATACATCAATGGCAAATTTCTCCTTATAAAGATCATTTGGATTATTTCCGCCCTTTTGGAAGTGCCTTAGGCGAAAATATAGACGCCTATTACCCACGTCCATATATTGGAGATAAAAATTACAAAGCACAATCTCATTTCTTACAAGATGCTTCTTATGCGCGACTTAAAAACGTGCAAGTAGGGTTTTCACTTCCCAAGAAATTTGCAGAAAAAATAGGCGTTACCCATATGAGAATATACCTTTCCGGAGAAAACATATACACCATCACTAATTTAAAAATGTTTGATCCAGAAGGAATTAAAGATTTAATTAACGGAAGTGGAAAAACATATCCAATGTCCGCAACATATTCTACAGGTTTAACTATTACTTTTTAATACTTAAAAAATGATGAAAATAAATAAACGATATCGCACCCTGTTTTTTCTTGCCCTCTTAGGCATTATGAACAGCTGCGAAAATTACCTAGACAACGAACCGGAAGACTTCCTTTCAGAAGAATCGTACTTCAATAAACCTGCAGATCTTGAATTGTTTGTAAATAAATTTTACACCTCCTTTACCGTGAATGGTAATTACGGAAGAAACTCACTCTACGCGGTTGACAATAATAGCGATAACCAAGTAGGTCCAGCCGTGAATAACAATTTAGTAAAAGGATACAAATTAGTCCCTTCCGCTGCCGGAAGAGGAGTTAAAGATTGGAATTTTGCTAATATTAGAGAATGTAACTATTTTATTAAAACGATTGAAGATAGGATTGAAAACGGAGTTTTAGACTCCGAAAATCAAGATGTAAAACACTTTAAAGGTGAAAACTACTTTTTTAGAGCTTGGTTTTATTTTAACAAATTACAATCCTATGGAGATTTTCCAATTATCACAGAGGTACTCTCAGATGATACAGGCGTATTAATAGAAGCCAGTAAACGAAGCCCTAGAAATAAAGTGGCACGTTTTATATTACAAGATTTAGAAAAAGCCATCAGTTTATTAGACAATAATAGGTCTAAAAACCGAATTTCTAAACCTGTTGCTTACCTATTAGCATCACGTGTAGCACTTTTCGAAGGTACTTGGTTAAAATATCATCAAGGAACTGCAAGAGTTCCAGGTGGACCCGATTGGAAAGGCGGATATTTACACCCTAATTTTGCTTATGAATCAGGAAGCATCGAAGAAGAAACAAATTTCTTTTTAGATAAAGCAATGTACTTTTCACAACATGTTGGAGGAAATCACAGCTTAGCTTCCGATTATCAAAACATGTTTGTTACAAGTAACTTAGAAGCTACCGACGAAGTTTTACTGTATAAGAGTTACGGAATTGGAGCTGTAACCGGACATGGAGCATCGCATTACCTACAAAGAACTGGAGCTGGCTGTGGTTTCACCAGATCCTTGGTTGAATCTTTTTTAATGAAAAACGGACTCCCTATTTATGCCTCTGCTTCCGGCTATAAAGGAGATGTCTTATTAAGAGATGTGGTAAGTAATAGAGACAGTCGTCTCCAACAATCTGTCCTTATACAAGGAGATATTAGAACAGAAAACATGAATGGATCTAAAGATTATTTTGATTATCCCGAGTTATTAAATGGAAATGGATGGCAAGGTGTCACCACAGGTTATCAACTTAAAAAATGGATGTCTACCGATCCCCTAGAGGCTATATCTAATACCGCAGGAACAACCGATTGTCCAATATTCCGTGTCGCTGAAGCCTACTTAAATTATATAGAAGCTAGCTATTTAAAGCAAGGGAATTTAGATGCTATTGCACTGGATTACTGGATAAAATTAAGACAACGTGCACAGGTAGATACTGACATTCTAAAAACCATTGCCAATACGGACCTTACAAAAGAACGCGATTTGGCAAAGTATTCTGGAACCATACTTATCGATGCTACCTTATTTAATATAAGACGTGAACGACGTAACGAGTTTATTGCAGAAGGAATGCGTTTAACAGACCTTTACAGATGGAGATCCTTAGATAATATGCAAAACTACATTGTAGAAGGCTATAATTTATGGGATGAAAATTACCTAAACCAAGGAGACACTTTAGAGGAAGGTATCAATACTTCTTTTAAATCTGAAAACGGAGGTTCTAAGTACTTACAACCCCTTAGAAAATCAAATTCAAATATTGCATTTGACGGTTATAATTTTCCCGAAGCACATTATTTAACCCCCGTACCTTTGGATCAGTTTGCATTGACCAATTCCAAGGATAACAACGGTGTATTATACCAAAACCCTGGATGGTCTAGCAATGCAGCGGCTCCAGCAAATTAATACTAATCACTGATAATCCAACCCAATTATTAGATAATACACCATTTAAAGCGGAATGATCGAAAGGTCATTCCGCTTTATTCGTTGTTATTCTCTCCTTAATAATTTCAATAAATTTATGCTACAGTATATGTGATTTATAAAAACCACAAGATAGTCCTGTCTCAAAAAACTGTAGGTTAAAGAATAACTCACCATTGAGCACCTATACAATCTCCTATTTTCACCCTCTTTATCCTAGGTGTAAAAACTCCCATCCAGCCCCTTTTATAACGTACCTATAAATATTCAAATTCAAGAAGTTTTTTACTCAAGCCATCTCCCCTATCCTCCATCACAAAAAACTACCTTTCCTAAGTCTAAATTTTCTACTTCTACTTTTCAAAACAAGGAAACAAATCACGCTAGAACCCCACTATTTTCACCCTGAAATCAACCTCAATCTTATCGAATCTCTAGCTTCCTAAAAAAACGATCTTAACTATAACGTTATAGTTTTTTTTAAGAGAGAATTCTCTAAAATCAAAAAAAACACGAATTTGAACTCATTTTGAACTATCAACCCCTTAATTTAGAACTATACCCCCCGTGTTTTCTTTGGCTTAAGTGATGACATTTACAACAAGTAAACAATTAACCTTAACTAAATCACATTATTAACATGAAAAACAAAATTTCTATTTTAGGAAGTAATCATAGCTCTCTATTTCGGGGAACCATGCTTGCTTTACTAATTATGTTAGGTACAAATTCAATATTTGCACAATCCATCACCATAAAAGGAACCGTTACGGACATGGATGGAATGCCCTTACCAGCAGCAAATATTATAGAAAAAGGAACACAAAACGGAGCTGTTTCTGATTTTGATGGGCTTTATACAATCTCCGCTCCAAAAGGGAGCACTTTAGTCTTTAGTTTTATCGGATTTTCTCCTAAAGAAGTTGTGGTAGGAAACCAAACGACTATCAATGTTTCTTTAGCGGGAGCAAATACCTTAGACGAAGTTGTAATTATAGGTTATGGTACTACTAAAAAGAGCGACTTAACAGGTTCTATTTCTAGTGTAGGAGCCAAAGACTTTGAAAAACAACCTGTTTTTAGAGTTGAAGATGCCTTACAAGGGCGCGCTTCTGGTGTGCAAATTTCAAAAAATTCAGGTGCTCCTGGTGCGGCCATTAAAATACGTATTCGTGGTGCAAACTCTATCAGCAGTAACAATCAGCCATTGGTTGTAATTGACGGAATTATTGGAGGAGATCTTACCGGAATCAACACCAACGATATTGAATCTATGGAAATCCTAAAAGATGCTTCAGCCACCGCAATTTATGGTTCACGTGGAGCAAACGGGGTTATCTTAGTAACAACTAAAAAAGGAAAAGGAGACGCAAAAGTAAACATCAGCTATTTTACTAGTATCTCTAAAGTCCCTGATTTTATTGATGTTTTAGCAGCACAAGAATTTGCAGACATCCATGGAATCACCTTTGAAGGTCAAGGAGAAAACTACCAAGACCGTTATTTCCAAACAGGAATCACTCAAAACACGCAAGTATCTTTAAGTGGAAGCGAAGGAAAAATAGGCTACTTTATTTCCGGTAATTTGGTAGACCAAACAGGGGTAACTATTAATACCAACTACAAACGTTACTCTTTACGTTCTAATTTAAGTGCTAAAATAAACGATAAATTTTCTGTAAACTTGAACTTGACAGGAAGCATAGAAAAATCGTTGAACTTAGTCGCAGGTGGAGCGAGAACTTCTTCTGACAGACGTGGAGGATTGACTGCAGTATTGGGATGGGATCCTACCACACCATTGCGTGATGCCAACGGAAATTACAATTTAACATCTACCAATGCTGTAGGACTGGTAAACCCGATCGCTGTTCGTGAACAATCGGATGCAAAATTGACTAAAAACAATTTTGACGCCAACTTAACTGCCAATTACAAAATTACCGACAACCTTAGCTATACCTTTATTGGAGGATTATTACACAGAAACAGGGTGATAGAAAGTTACCGTGGTATTCCTGCTGGAAGTAGTGTAGAGCTTCCAAAAGTAGGTGCAGCATTCGGAAGTAGCTTGGCCTTACAAAACAGTAATATTTTAACATGGCATAAAGAATACGGTAAAAATAACATCAAGCTTACCGGGATTTACGAAGTTCAATCTTCACAAAACAGGGGGTTCTCTGCATCTGGTGGTCCCTTAGCAATTCCAGGGAATTTTTTCTCTTTGCGTTTAGGAATGACTCCTGGAGTAAATGCTACCTTATCAGAAAACACTATGAAATCTTGGATAGGACGTGGGGAATACAACTATAATGGAGCATTATTCATTACAGGTACCATTCGTTCCGATGAGTCTTCTAAATTTAGAAAAGGAAACAGAACAGGTATTTTCCCTTCGCTTTCAGCAGCGTATAATTTATGGTCTATTTTACCTGAAAATTCTTTTATTGCAAACTTAAAAGTACGTGCAGGTTATGGTGAAACAGGGAATCAATCTATTGCTCCCTACTCCACTTACAATACCATTTCTACCACTTCAGCTAATTTCCCTTTAAATGGTTTAGATGAAAGTGTCGGAATAAAATTAGGGGATACTGGAAATCCAGATTTAACATGGGAAACCACCAAGCAATCAAATATAGGGATTGACTTTTCTATCTTTGAAGGACGTGTAAAACTTTCTGCAGATGCGTATAAGAAAAACACCACTGATCTATTATTGGCTGTTCCTATTACGGGATACAACGGAGGAGGAAAATTCTTAGAAAACATTGGAGAGGTTTCAAATACTGGGTTTGAATTTACCATTGACGGAACGGTATTCGATAAAGAGCAGTTCTCTTGGAGTAGTTCTTTCAACTTTACAACCAATAAAAATAAGGTAGAAAAATTGGCAGGAGATCAACAACAAATGATTATTGACCCTGTTGGAAACATGTCGAATTCCACTGGTGGAATGGGAATTATCAAAGTAGGAGAGCCTTTAGGACAATTCTATGGAGCTACCTTCTTAGGCACCTATAAAACGGGTGATACAGACGGAACTCCTGGAAGTGCAAAGTACCTTCGCGATACAGATGGCGAATTGGTCTTAGGCATTATTGGAAATGGAACACCAGATTACACCTGGGGATTCAACAATACCTTGACATATAACAAAATAGATTTAAATATACTATTTACTGGTTCTCATGGTTTTGATGTTTTGAACCTTACAAGAGCACAGATATCTATGGCTGGAGGAAATGTAAACAATGCCACTATCGGAGAATACAGAAATCGCTGGACACCAGAAAATCAAACAAATATCCCAGCTACAGGAAACAACTTTGTAAACTCAACCCGTTATGTAGAAGATGGTAGTTTTATACGTTTAAGCAATATTGCACTCGGCTATAACTTAAGTAATATTAAAGGCTTTGACACGATACGTATTTATGCCAGTGCACAAAACTTATTCACTTTGACAGATTACAAAGGCTATGATCCAGAAGCCAGTTCTACAAGTGCTAGTAGCGATGCTGGTTCTTCTATTGACTGGGGAGCATTCCCAAATCCAAGAACATTTACCTTTGGTATTAACATTGGACTTTAATCTTTATAACAGAAAATTATCATGATAAAAAATATAAAAAAATCAGTATTAAAAACCGCTACGGTATCGCTATTAAGCGCCAGTATGTTATTTGTAGCCTGTGTAGATTTAGACGAAGATGTAGCAGAAGCGCGTTTAGACCCCTCGAACTTAACCTCGATAGAAGCATTAGAAGCTTCCATTACGGGTGCTTACAAAGAAGTTGGATTGGCTGTTAAATGGTCACAGTTTTGGTTAAATTCTTTTGGAGGAGATGACCTTACCACCCATAGTGGGAAAAACAAAATTGCTTTTAGAGAAGCCGACCTTCGTGTTTTAACAGCAACTTCTGCTCGTATTAACACCGCTTATGAAGGGTCTTATAAAATCATAAAAGCCGCTAATAACATCATAGAGAACGAACATAACTTTACAGGAACCGATCAAGTTGCCATCGATGCCATCATAGGAGAAGCGTATTTCTTAAGGGCTTTTTCTTATATGCATTTGACCAACACCTTCGGTAGAGTCCCTCTAAGTTTAACGGTAGCCATCGAAGAATTAGGTTATTCAGAAATCATAGACATCTATCGTCAAATAGAAGCTGATTTATTAAAAGCGGAAAATTTATTACCTAATAAATATCCAAAAGTAAATGCAGCCATTCGTCCAAATAACGGATCTGCACGTGCTATGTTAGCCAAATTATATTTACACTGGGCAGGATATCCATTAAAAGACACCGAAAAATACGCCATGGCTGCTGCCAGTGCAAAAACGGTGATAGACAATGCTGGATCACATGGTTTTGCCTTGGTTCCCGACATGAATACGTTATGGTCTACTGCAGACAAAAACAGGTTGAATTCTGAAATAGTATGGGGAGTAGCACATTGTGTTCCTTGTGGAGTGACGTATGCAAACAGACATTCTGGAAAATTAGGTTATCCTGCTTCTATGGGTGGATGGAGTGAAATTTTTGCAGAAATCGGATTGTTTGAAGCCTTCCCAGAAGGTCCAAGAAAAGAAGCCACTTTTGTCACAGAAGGAATCTTGAAAAAAGACGACTCTGATGGAATTCATAAAAAAGGAGACCTGGTAAATTGGAGAGAATTTGATGATGAAGCACACCCTATGTTTCGTAAAGTTACAGGGTTCTTATCTGAAATTCCTGCCAAGAGTTCTAGTACAAGTATGACTACCTACTTTATGCGTTATGCCGATCTATTATTGATCTATGCAGAAGCCGAAGGAAGGTCTGGAGGAAATGCATCTGATGCTTGGGAAGCCCTGAACAAAGTACGTCGTAGAGCGAGTGCTTTACCTGTTGATACTGCTGATGCATCGGTAGATGTAACCAGTGGAGATTTAGCCGAAATGGCCTTTACAGAACGTAAATGGGAATTGGCTGGAGAGTATATTCGCTGGGGAGATTTAGTACGTATGGAACGTGTTTCAAGTGCTTTAGGCATGAGATCTACAAGTGAATTAGTAGGACCTATTACAGGAAGTACTGCTCCGGAAAATTATTTTTCTCCGATTCCTCAATCAGAAATAGACAAAGCACCACAATTAGAAAACTAATAAAAAACAATACTATTACTGTTAATTAGTTATTTGCTTAGCACTTTGAGTATTCGTACTCAAAGTGCTTTTTTTATACCTCTAACTTCCCTCCTACTATTGTTGGTTCAAATACCCCCCATGATTAAACTTTTAGCCTGCTCCTTTTTTTAGATTTTTAGCTACCTTGCTCTAAGTAAAAAAAGATGTTTAAATATTAATGTATCATAAACCACACCTCTATGAACACCGATGCTTTCAATAATATTCACCAAGACATTCTACTGAAAAACAAGCGTTTTACAGTATTCCTCCTCTGCTGTTTTTTATCAATACAACTACAAGCACAATGGAAAAGTACATCACTTAGCGCTAAGTTAAATTCTCAGGAAATAAGTGTAAATATTCCAAATAAAGACAGCGGGACACCTCTTTTTGATCAGCTTTTAAAACACTATCAAAACCGACCAAATATTTATTTACAAAGCGACACAAAAGAAATTAAAAAAATTACTACTACTCATACAACAGCCGCTAATAAAACCATAAAAAACGCAGACCGTATCTTAAAAAACACCTTTGTTTTCCGGCATCATTGGGCGATGGAAAGAACACATATCCCACATACTTTTAAAAATAATATAGACTGGGCTGCCAAACCAAATGGCGACGAAGAATGGTGTTATATGTTAAACCGACACCGATACCTAATTGATTTAGGACAGGCTTATGCCCTCACGGGCGATGAAAAATACGCAAAAGGTTTTGTTCGAATTTTAACCGACTGGATCCAAAACAACCCAAAAGAAGAGCGCTTGAAACATGTTTCTTGGCGTAGAATTGAAGCCGGGATTCGTGCAGAAAATTGGATAAAAGGATTCGAATATGTAAAAAACTCGAGGCACATGACCCCTCAATTTTTTGAGATTTTCATCCGCTCTTTATACCAACACGGGGCTTTTTTAAACCATAGTTTTAGCAATTTTTCAAAAACGAGCAACTGGGGAGTTATTGAGTTCCATGGACTGTTTAATATATCCCTATTTTTAAAAGAGTTTTCTAGTTCGGAGCATTGGCAAAAAACAGCTATCAATAATTTGAGTACTTGTATCGATTTACAAGTATTGGAAGATGGAAGCCAGTGGGAACAATCACCAATGTACCATAACGAAGTGTTTCACTCTTTCTTAAACGTAAATTTATTAGCACAACGATTTCATATTTCCTTGCCAACAAACATCCCTCAAAAAACTAAAGATATGGCCTATGCCAATATCGCTTGGCAAAAACCAAATTACAAACAACCCATGCTTGGGGATAGTGATGACACAGACTTACGAGATTTTATAAGCCTCGCTGCCATTATCTTTAATGATCCGGTATTAAAATCAAGAGGTTTTGAAACCATAGATTTTGACAATACCTTTATATTGGATGCAACACAAATACAAGCCTATAGCTCTTTAAAAGCGTTACAGCCAGACTTCTTGTCTATTTATCAAGAAACTTCCGGTGATTTTTACATGCGTACCTCTTGGGAAACAAACGCTACTTACGCTAGTTTTCACATTAAAAAATTAGGCGGAGGGCATGGACATGACAATTTACTGCATATCAACATCTTTGGAAATGGACGTGATTATTTAGTAGATCCAGGACGCTATACGTATGTAAACAACGCATGGAGAGCTTATTTTAAAAGTAGTACAAATCACAATTCTTTAGAAGTCGATGGCTTTCCAAATAGCGTTTATAAGGATTCTTGGAGCAATTCTTTTGAAGCCACAGCAGGCAATCAATTTACAAAAACCACCGAAACATTTGATTATGCAGAAGCCACCAACTACGCYTACAAGCGCTTGGAAGAYCCGGTAATTGTAAAAAGACGWCTKTTRTTTTTAAAACCTGATGTWTGGTTGTTAATMGATAGTTTTAATGCTTCCAAATCACATCAATATACCCAAAAYTTTATTTTYCCCAATGATAAAATYGAAAARGAMGCMATGGGTATCCAAACCACATATCCGTCCAAAAACTTATACATYCGTCCTTTAAAACAGGTTGATATCGAGATAAAAGATGCTTGGTATTCATCGGAGTACAATTTAAAAACSCCYTCTAAAAAGGYSGTGTTTTCRACAAACAAAACAGGTTTCAMTTCCTTAATYACCCTACTTCATTTTCCAGAAAACACGGTTATTACAAGTAAATCAATTCCTGTRTAYTCGCGAAGRGATGTMCKCATCCCRTCAGAAAATGCGGAGGCGATTGAATTCACAATAAACGAGAAAAGATACCAACTACTAATTATTCACCAACAAACATCCCCTGCCAATACTTTTTATAAAGTAGATGGCATTATGGTACGCGGAGAAGTCATTTTAATCGAAAAAACAGGAAACCAAAATAGCATTTCAATTATTAAGTAATTTACAAGCCATAAAAAATCGGATAGGGTTATAATAACGCTATCCGATTTTCAATTTAACCTAGGCTGTAACATACTGGGCTACTATTTTTGTAAATACACCCAAGAACTTAGAGGTTTTGTTTTTCCATCATTATATCTAATGGTATAAAAATAAGTCCCTGTTGGTAAAAGTGTAGTTCCCCAGAAACTCTCTCCATTATTTAACTTTCCATTCCACCAATTTGGCTCCATATTTATATCTCCATTATGTTCATAGTTAAATATTAATGATCCATACCTATTGTAGATTTTCATTTCGAAATTTGGATATAACACAGGTAAGGTTGGTATTTTAAACACATCATTTACCTCATCGTTATTTGGTGTAAAAGCAGTCGGTAAAACAAAAGATATTTTAGGTGCTAACACCTTTGTTATTGGACTCGTTATAGTACTTGAACATAATCCGTCTCCACTTATAAATTCTATCCCAACGTTATAATCCCCTACTAAAAACACCTCAACTTCTATGGTGATTTTGTACTCGGCCTTGCTACTCATTTCCTTTACACTCCAACGTAGTTTATCTATCATTAATAAACCATCACCACCAATGACAGACAGTAAATGTAAACCATCACCCAAAGATAACTGCATCTCTACATTTGAAGCCGTAAAATCAGTATCGTTTCTAAGTGTAAATTCAATCTCAACAATCGAAGATTTTTTTATGATATCGGGGGTTTCATTAGAAATGAACATGTCAAAATCCAATAAACCGACAGGCAATTCAATTGTATATAGCGCAATATCATCTTCTGAGACTCCTTCTAAGTAATTCCCAGGAATAGAATCAACATCTTCTCCATCCATACTTGTTATTTCTGATATAGACAGGTACTCATCAGTTGTACACAACGGGGCATTCAATTCAAAATCATACGTTAAAAGTAATTCCTCTTTGTCAATATTTAAATGACTCCATGTAATTGTGTTTGAATTTTTATTGTACTGCCCTGCATTGGATGCTGAACCATCTATGTACATAAATCCTACGGGTAAAAATTCCACAACAGTAACACCTGATACTTTTTGCCCAAGATCATTAAACACATGCACCAACATTTTATTGGATACCCCTTCCTTAAAACTTACGTTCATAACCTCTTTTGAGATAGATAAATCGAACAAAGTTGATTCCTCCGAACCGATAATAACAACCGTTATGTCATCTGGGTAACCATCATTGTCATCATCTTTATCTTCAGAATTAAAAGGATCGTCTGACAATACACTAATTTCCGTATCGTTAACTCGCCCAAATGCACTCGAAGAAGTTAATATATACCCTCGATCCAAATCTAGTTGGGTAATTGCATAACTCGCAGTATACAACCAAACTTCGTTTACATCTAGTATATTATCTAAATTCGTATCGCCCGAAACATATATTATTTGAAACTCTCCATCATTTATTAATTTGATATCTGAAACGGGAACATCTCCTTTATTATATAGTTTAAAATCAAAATAAACCAATTCACCTAGCTCATCATAGGCTCCATCCGAAGGTATACGTACTTCTTCGGTTAATTGTAAACTACAAGTAATATTATTAAAAACTACTTTTTTAACCGTTTTACATCCCAATTCATTTTCAAAAACAATATAATATTCACCCGCCAATACACTTTCCGGACTTAAAACTTCTTGTTGAAATTGCATGTCTTCAAAATATAAAACACTAGACATCTCCATGTTTTGATCTTCTGAAATATTTTTCAAATTAAAATTTGTCCAATTACATTTACTTATATTTTCTTCTGGTAAATAATCAATTACAGAGAGTTTTCTTGATATTTCTACAGTATCTGATGCCGAACATCCATTAACTTTATCTGTTATTGTAAAGGTGTAAATACCATTTTCGTTTACTATAATGAAAAGGCCAATGGCAGTAAACTCATTTGGTCCCGTCCATCCATATATATAAGGTCCTCCTGCTGTTGGAACCTCTCCTTGTAATATGACCTCCGGAATTGCGCAGGTTAATAATTGATCCGATCCTGCATTGGCAATGGGTGCTGTCTTATTTTCAGTGATTTCTGCGGTATCTGATCCTGTACAACCATTCACTGTATCTTTTATGGTCAATGTATAAATACCTGTTTTATTTGCTGTAGTACTAAGCCCATCTGCTGTAAAATCATTGGGACCTGTCCATGCATAAGTATATGTTCCTGCTACTGTTGGCGATTCTCCTTTTAAAGTAACCTCCGTAATTGCACAAGTTAATAACTGATCAGATCCTGCATTGGCAATTGGGCTTGTAATATTTTCTTTAATTTCTGCGGTATCTGATCCTGTACAACCATTCACTGTATCTTTTATTGTCAGTGTATAAATTCCTTTTTTATTTGCTGTAGTTGTAATTCCATCAGCTGTAAAGCCATTGGGTCCTGACCATGCATAAGTATACGTTCCTGATGTTGGTGCCACTCCTTTTAAAGTAACCTCTGTAATTGCACAAGTTAATAATTGATTTGATCCTGCATTGGCAATGGGTAATGTCTTATTTTCTTTGATTTCTGCGGTATCTGATCCTGTACAACCATTCACTGTATCTTTTATTGTCAGTGTATAA
>NVRM01000030.1 GCA_002400885.1 Flavobacteriaceae bacterium | reverse complement strand
GACAGCGATAGGAAACTATAAAGGAAGCTTGTCTTCGATTCGAACGGATGATTTAGGTGCATTGGTAATTAGGGAGGTTATTAAACGAAACCCTAATATCCCAAAAGAAGCGTATGATGATGTTATTATGGGCTGTGCTAATCAGGCAGGAGAGGACAATAGAAATGTGGCACGGATGTCCGCCTTGTTAGCAGGCCTGCCATTTTCAGTGCCAGCTGAAACCGTAAATCGTTTGTGTAGTTCTGGTTTGTCAACTATTATTCATGCAAATAGAGCTATAAAAGCAGGAGATGGAGATGTGTTTATAGCCGGAGGTGTGGAAAATATGACGCGAGGACCTTATGTTGTTTCCAAATCGTCAACGGCCTTTGGAAATGATGCTAAAATGTATGATTCTAGTTTTGGATGGCGTTTTGTCAATTCAAAGATGAAAGCCATGTACGGTATAGATAGCATGGGGAATACGGCTGAAAATTTAGCAGAAAAATATGCTATTTCTCGTAAAGATCAAGATGCTTTTTCCTTTTGGAGTCAGTCAAAAGCATGGAAGGCTCAGGAAAAAGGACGCTTATCCAAAGAAATTATGAACGTAGAGATTCCTCATAGAAAAAAAGAGAATCTTCGTTTTTTTAAAGATGAGTTTATAAAACCAACCACCACCATCACCATTTTAGGGAAATTACGGACCGCCTTTAAAGGAGAAGGAGGCAGTGTTACTGCAGGGAATTCATCGGGATTAAACGATGGAGCTGCCGCAACAATTATAGCTTCTAAAAGAGCGGTAGAAAAATACAATTTGAAACCTTTGGCTCGTATTGTTAGTTCCGCCGTAGTAGGTGTTGAACCTAGAATTATGGGGATAGGTCCTGTAGAAGCATCTAACAAGGCATTGAAAAAAGCAGGACTTAGGATGGAGGATATGGATGTTATAGAGTTAAACGAAGCTTTTGCTGCACAGGCCTTGGCCTGTATTAGAGCTTGGGGATTGGCAGATGATGATCCAAGAATAAATCCCAATGGAGGTGCTATAGCTTTGGGACATCCTTTAGGAGTTACGGGAACACGAATGGCCTTTTCGGCAGCCATAGAATTGCAAGAACAGGAAAAAAGGTATGCACTTATAACAATGTGCATTGGTGTAGGGCAGGGATACGCAGCCATTATTGAAAGAGTGTAAAGTATGCAGCCTTAAAATAATTGATAATCTAACAATAAATTCATGAAAAAAATACAAAATTACGTTGAAGGGCGCTGGGTAGAAGGGACAGGAGAAGGAGTACCTATGTTTGATGCTGTTACAGGAGAAGTTATTGCATTATCAGATACTACAGGATTGGATTTTTCTGCAATTTTAAATTATGGAAGAACAGAAGGAACTAAAGTTTTGCGAAAAATGACCTTTCAAGAGCGTGGGAACATGCTTAAAAAACTGGCTTTTTACTTGTTAAAAAAGAAAGCTTCTTTTTATGAATTAAGTTATAGGACAGGAGCAACAAGGGTAGACAGTTGGATAGATATTGAAGGAGGTATAGGGAACTTATTTGCCAATGCATCCTTGCGTAAATTATTTCCAAATCAAGCGTATCATGTAGAAGGAGAACCTATAGACTTGTCCAAAGGTGGTCGTTTTATGGCACATCATATTATGGTGCCAAAAATGGGAGTGGCCATACATATTAATGCCTATAATTTTCCGATATGGGGAATGCTTGAAAAATGTGCTTGTAATTGGATGGCAGGGGTTCCAGCAATTGTAAAACCAGCAACCAATACTTCTTTTTTGACAGCGGCAGTAGTCAAAGAAATTATCGCATCTAAGATACTTCCAGAGGGAGCATTACAATTAATAGCAGGTTCGGCAAGRACTATTTTAGAAACTGTTCARTCGCAAGATGTAGTCACTTTTACAGGCTCTGCATCCGTAGGTAGAATGTTAAAATCACATCCTCARATTATTAATGAAKCRGTTCCTTTTAATATGGAAGCAGATTCTTTAAAYGCGTCTATTTTGGGGGAAGATGCCGTGCCTGGGACTCCYGARTTTGATATTTTYATTAAAGAGGTWAGRAAAGAAATGACCGTAAAATGTGGRCAAAAATGTACGGCWATTMGACGGGTRATTGTTCCAGARAAATTAATAGAAGATGTTSAAAWAGCYCTAAGTAAATCMTTGGRTAARGTAACMATTGGMGAYCCKAGATTAAAAGAAGTRMGAATGGGYSCYTTGGTRAGTAAAGACCAAGTAGAGGAAGTRARRGARMGWGTTKCTSAAATYACAAAAACAGCCAGYATGGTTTATGGCTCTTTGGATGMGGTAAATGTTATTGGYRCTWMTAAAAYCAAAGGMGCTTTTATTAGCCCAATATTRTTACGTGAAGATRCTCCATTTACAAACAYGGCAGTACATGATATAGAGGCTTTTGGTCCRGTAAGTACCATTATGCCGTATAAAAATATAGAGGAAGCCATTGCCTTGGCAAAACTAGGGAAAGGATCSTTGGTTTCTTCCATTGTGACAAACGAYGTAGAAATAGCCAAAGAATACGCCATTAATGCTGCYAGTCATCACGGACGTATTTTGGTRTTGARTAGGGAAAGTGCCTTGGAAAGTACGGGGCATGGATCTCCATTACCATCATTAGTACACGGAGGTCCTGGTAGGGCAGGAGGAGGTGAAGAAATGGGAGGTATACGAGGAATAAAACATTATTTACAGCGAACCGCTATTCAAGGATCACCGACAGTATTGACAGAAATTACGGGTATTTATCAGCCAAATTCGGCCTATAAAGAGGCGGAACAGCATCCCTTTAAATACCACTGGGAAGATATTCAGCCAGGGATGTCTTTGAAAACACATAAACGTACATTCACAGATACCGATATTATCAATTTCTCGAATGTTACATGGGATCATTTTTATGCCCATACCGATATCACCTCCCTGGAAGGAAGTATTTTTGAACAACGAACGGCTCATGGTTATTTTATCATTTCGGCTGCTGCAGGCTTGTTTGTATATCCGAATAAGGGGCCTGTTTCGGCAAATTATGGATTGGAAGAATGTCGTTTTTTAAGGCCTTTGTATCATAATGATACCGTATATGTACGTTTGACATGTAAACAGAAAATTGATAGAGATGTTGCAGGTGCAGAACATCCAAGTGGTATTGTAAAATGGTTTGTTGAGGTATTTGATGCAGAAGATGAACTGGTAGCTGTTGCTACTATTTTGACCATGGTACAAAAAAAACAAACCACATTGATAGAAATGACAGAAGAAAAAATCAAACAATGTTTTGATAATTTATCGGAAGGTTCTAAACCCGCATGGGGAATATTAACAGCACAGCATATGATAGAGCACTTAGAAATGGGCTATAAAATAGCTGCGGGAGAAATTAAAAATTTTAAAACTGTAACCCCAGAAAAAATACTAGAAAAAGTACATAATAGCTTATATAATTATAAACCATTTCCTAAAAACACGGTTTTTCCTTTGATAAAAGAAGGAGAGCTAGAAGCGCTAGTTCATCCAGATTTACACACGTCAAAGAGTAAGTTTTTAGAATCTAGAGAACATTATCTAGCTTATTTTAAAGCGAATCCAAAAGTCATTTTAAACAATGTAGTATTTGGAGCAATGAATAAGTATGAATGGTATTTATTAGAGCGAAAGCATTTGAACCATCATTTTAACCAATTTGGACTACTATAAATTGATAAAGTAAAAATAAAAGGAATTACATGGAGGAAGCATATGTACAATTAACAATAGAAAAAGAAGTAGGGTATATTGAGTTTTTTCACCCTGCACATAATTCTCTTCCGGGAGATGTTTTAAGGAAATTAGCACAGACCATTACAAAAGCAGGAGAAAACGATGCTATAAAAGTACTGGTATTGAAAAGTGGAGGAGATCGCACATTTTGTGCAGGAGCTAGTTTTAAAGAGCTCGTAAATATTTCTAACAATGAAGAAGGAAAAGTGTTTTTTACAGGATTTGCTTTGGTCATTAATGCGATGCGTAACTGTCCGAAATTTATAATAGGAAGGGTACAAGGAAAAACCGTTGGGGGAGGAGTTGGATTGGCCTCGGCAACAGACTATTGCATGGCCTCTAAATTTGCCGCTATCAAATTAAGTGAACTGAATATTGGAATAGGTCCATTTGTGGTAGGTCCTGCTGTAGAACGAAAACTAGGACTGAGTGCTATGTCACAAATAGCCATTGATGCCAATACGTTTTATCCAGCGGAATGGGCCAAACAAAAGGGCTTGTTTACAGAAGTATATGAAAGTAACGAGGCCTTGGATATAGCAGTTAAAAATTTCACTCAATTTTTATGTACTTATAATCCAGAGGCGATGAAAGAGATGAAAAAAATATTTTGGAAAGGGACAGAGGACTGGGATAACTTATTGTTAACACGTGCAGAAATTAGTGGTAGGTTGGTGCTTTCTGATTTTACGAAAAATAAATTAAAAGAGTATAAATAGTATTCGGATGTTCGTTTGATGTATCACTTTAATGAAGAACTCAATACTAGTTATTAAAAATTAAAATCATGATTTATTCATTTAAAGGATATATACCCGTAGTACACGAAAGCAGTTTTATACATCCTTTGGCTGCGGTTACAGGGAATGTAATTATTGGTAAAAACTGTTATATAGGACCAGGTGCTGTAATTAGAGGGGATTGGGGACAGATTATTTTGGAAGACGGTGTAAACGTACAAGAAAACTGTACCGTACACATGTTTCCAGGGAAGTCGATTACCTTAAAAGAGAGTGCGCATATCGGTCACGGTGCAATCATTCATGGTGCAAATATTGGTAAAAATGTCTTGGTTGGGATGAATACTGTAATCATGGATGATGCTGAAATTGGAGACGAAAGTATTATAGGAGCCATGTCTTTTATAAAAGCAGCAACAGTAATTCCAAAGCGTAGTTTAGTTGTTGGGAATCCTGCAAGAATACTTAAACAAGTAAGTGACGAGATGATTTATTGGAAAACCAAAGGGACTAAATTGTATCAACAATTACCGATGGATTGCCAGGAAACCTTGAAAGAGGTTGAGCCGCTTAGAAAAGTGCCGAAGAATCAAAAACTTCAAGATTCTTTTTATGCTACGCTCCGTGATTTTATGACTACTAAATAGCTTACGCGTTATTTAGTAGTTTTATAAAATCAATTTCGTAGATCTATTTCCTATTATATGAGCTAATTAAGCGTTGCGTGCTTCTTGTAGGTAAGTCCAACAAGGTTAAGTACGTGAAAGTTGTATGTTTTTAATTACGACCTTAATCCTATTATTCCTCTATTCCAGAAAAGACAATTTCTAAAATAGTACGTTCTAGTTCTGCCAATCCTACATTGGAAATATTGTCGTAAATTTCTGTATTGTAAATCCAACGAAGGGAAGAGAGAATAACATTTAGAGTAATATCCAAATGTGTTATTTTAAATTCTCCAGATTCCATACCATTCGATAGAATTTTTTTAAGAACTGTTTGGTAATTGGTGCGTATGGTTTTAAATTCTGTTAACGAGGGTTCTTCTAAATGTTTCCAGTCCTGTGTGATAAGAGCTGTGATGTGTCTGTTTTCAATAGAAACTCTAATGTGCATTTTTATAATTTCTTTTAATTTCTCGTTAAAAGAATAAGAAGATTTGTCTATGTCTTCAATGCCCTCTTGAAACTTGTTAGCAATAAACAAGAGTAATACACTTAAAATTTCCTGTTTAGATTCTATATGGTTGTACAAACTTGCTGCTTTTACACCTATGCTATTTGCAATATCTTTCATAGAAGTACTACTGTACCCTTTATCGTTAAAGAGTACTGCTGCTTCTTCTATAATAATTTGTCGCCTACTTCTGCTTAGATCTTTCAATATAATCACTTCTATATTTATTGCGAATTTACAAATGTTATCGCATTTAATATGAAATTATTAGTACATAATTGCTTAATCTTAAGGGGTTCGGATGTTTTGTACGCTCTTCTGTATGTTTTCTGGTGCTTTCTTAAAGAATTTAGAGACAATAATCATGGCTATAAAACTGAATATTACTCCAGGCAATCCTACTCCTTGAGGTGAGATTCCAAAGAGATAATCTGCTGGATCTCCTCCTAGGAATTTAAAGTGTCCAATATAGGAAATAGAGAAAATTAAGCCTGTTAGCATAGCGGCAATAGCTCCTTGTTTGTTCATTGTTTTACTGAAAATACCCATAAATATAACTGGGAAAAAAGCGGAAGCAGCAATTCCAAAAGCGAGGGCAATAGTTTCCATAACAAACCCTGGAGGGTTAATTCCGAAATAAATCCCTACGAAAATGGCAAAGGCAGCAGCGAGTCTTGCTACTATAAGTTCTTTTTTATCGTTTATGTTTTGTCCCTTTTTAAGGATGTTTTTATACAAATCTCTAGAAATAGCAGTAGAAATCACTAAAATTAATCCAGCCGCGGTAGAGAGTGCAGCAGCCAATCCTCCTGCGGCAACTAGCGCGATAACCCAATTGGGTAGGTTTGCAATTTCTGGGCTTGCCAGAAACATAATGTCTTTGTCTATCATAAGTTCGTTTACCTTGCTGTCTTTTGCATAAGAGATTATACCATCGCCATTGATATCATTAAAAGAAATAAGCCCAATGTTTTCCCACGTTTTAAACCATTCAGGTACGTTTGCATAAGAGATACCCTGTAGGTTTTCGATTAAAAAAGTACGTGTAAAGGCTCCAATAGCAGGGATTGAGATAAATAGAATTACTATAAAAATAAGTGCATAACCAACGGATATTCGGGCATCTTTTACGTTAGGAACGGTGAAAAATCGAACAATTACGTGCGGCATTCCAGCGGTACCAATCATCATGGTGAGTGCCATGGCTACAAGATTAATTACAGAACTTTTCATTTCGGTAAAAGCACCAAAACCTAACTCAATATTTAAACCGTCTAGCTTGTCTAATAAATAGACATCAGTACCCACTATTTTACTTCCTAAACCTAAAAAAGGAATGGGATTATTTGTGAGTTGAATTGAAAGAAATATAACGGGTACCATAAAGGCAAAAATCAAAATACAATACTGCGCTACTTGGGTATAGGTAATTCCTTTCATACCTCCTAATACGGCATATACAAAGACAATTCCAGCACCTATGATAACGCCTGTGTCGATAGGAACTTCTAAGAATCGAGAAAAGACAACTCCAATTCCACGCATTTGACCAGAGAGGTAGGTGAAAGAGATGGCCAAGGCACAGATAATAGCCAAGCTCCGCGCGGTAGTAGAATAATAACGGTCTCCAATAAAATCGGGTAAGGTAAACTTTCCAAATTTACGTAAATAAGGAGCTATTAACATGGCTAATAAAACGAAGCCCCCAGAGCCTCCCAATAAATAGACAGCGCCGTCGTAGCCCATAAATGAGACAATTCCGGGTAAAGAGATGAAAGTTGCCGCAGACATCCAGTCAGCAGCTGTAGCCATTGCGTTTGCAAGCGGACTTACATCCCCTCCGGCGATGTAAAAATCCTTGGTAGATTTGGCTCTTGTTTTGAAGGCAATAATTCCATAAATTAAAAAGGTAATTGCTGTAAATATAAAGATAAGTGTCTGTGTTTCCATAGGATATGATTACGGATTATGCCAATTAATTTTCTAAGTGACGGTTTAGAAATAAACTATTATATCGGTCATTTTGGATTTTAATTGGTGTTATTTGTTTAAATGATGTTTTTTGTCGAGTCTATTCATCAGTCGGACATAAATAAAAATAAGGATGATAAACCCAATTAAGGATCCTTGCATGGCAAACCAAAAACCTAAAGGAAAACCTCCAAGACGGAATTGGTTTAGCCAATCTGCTAATATTATGGGGACTACAATGGCAATGATAAACCAAATAGGAATGAGTATAAACAAATATTTAAGGTTAGATTTCCAATATAATTCTTCGTTTTTCATAACTGTTGTTTCTATTTTGTTTATTAGAAAACATCTATCGTAATTCTAATATATGTTAGGACTTGTACAGGCTATTTTATAGAGTTGGTTATTTTCTTAAATCTACAATTCTACTTAGTTTTCCTCCTTCACTTTTGGGTATTTGATGACAAGACTGCAGTTTTACTCGCATAGTTATACCAATGTTATTTTTGATTTTTTTTTCTAATTTTTTTGTTAAAACCGTTAGATTTTCATTGTTTTGAATCGTTTCTGTATTTAGTAAATCTCCATTAAGTCTTTGTTCTTTAT
Organism: Flavobacteriaceae bacterium; assembly: GCA_002400885.1. Taxonomy (GTDB): domain Bacteria; phylum Bacteroidota; class Bacteroidia; order Flavobacteriales; family Flavobacteriaceae. The sequence continues at coordinate 19,258 of NVRM01000030.1, read as the reverse complement.
AATAGTTTTCGGAAACTTCTACTTTTACTTCTACATTGTCCATACTGCCTTTTCTAGTGATAATTAGCTGATAGTTTGGCGCTAATTCTGAAAAATCATTGATTAATTCTTCTACTTGCGTGTGGAATAAGTTAACACCTCGGATGATGAGCATTTCATCAGCCCTGCCTTTAATAGGACTCATTTTTATATGGGTCCTACTGCCTTGTTTATCGTAGTTAATACTACAAATGTCATTAGTCCAGTAGCGTATGAATGGCATGGCCTCCTTAGTAAGAGTAGTAAAGACTAAGACACCTTCCTCACCATAGGGCAACGGTTCTCCTGTGTTTTTATCTACCACTTCTGGGAAAAAATGATCTTCCCATATATAGCTTCCAGTACCTTTTTCATTGTATGCTTCTTGAGAAACTCCTGGGCCTATTATTTCGCTCAAACCAAAAATATTTGTAGCAGTAACACCCAATCCCTTTTCAACTTCTGTTCTTATCGCCTCTGTCCATGGCTCTGCACCTAATACTGCATATTTTAAGTTTATTTCGGAAAGAGGTATGTTCCTTTTTTTCAATTCGTGGGCTATGGTTAGCGCATAAGATGGGGTGCAGCAGAGCACTTCGGATTTAAAATCACGGAGTAAATTAATCTGCCTCTCCGTCATTCCTCCTGAAACAGGAATTACAGTCATTCCAAGTTTTTCTGCACCATAATGAATACCAATGCCTCCTGTAAATAAGCCATAACCGTAGGCATTATGTATTTTCATTCCTGGTTTTGCGCCTGCAGCAGTGAGTGATCGAGCAACTACTTCCGAAAATAGTTGTAAATCCTTTTCTGTATAGGCGACCACCGTTGGTTTTCCTGTGGTACCACTAGAACAATGTATTCTTGCAAGTTTAGACTCAGGAACGGTTAAGAAACCAAAGGGGTATTGGTCCCTCAAATCTTCTTTTTTTGTGAATGGTAATTTATGAATGTCATTTATTGATTTTATATCAGAAACCTTGATCCCTTTTTTGTCAAATAAATTCTTGTAAAATGGCACCTTGTTATATACTGTGTTTACAACGCTTAATAAGCGTTCGCTCTGCAGTTTTCTGAGCTTATCGAGTTCTAGTGTTTCTATGGTTTTATTGAACATTCTTTTCTTTTTTAGCTTTATTTAATAGTTAGTTTGAATAGATGTTTAAATATTGTATTGATTCTGAGTTTTTTAAGACCTCTTTTAAAGTGGTGTGTACTGTTTTATAGTTAAAATCCTCGTACAGCTGTAATTGATCTTCGTAGTGTTTGGATTTTTCTCCTTTGGGGTTTATAAAACCACTTTCTCCGGGTGAAATAACATCTTTAAATTCTATCTTATTGTTATTGAAAATAATTAAATTGTTTTCTGTACCCCTATTCATTGCTAATGAGTTTGTTTTTATTTCATCTTTATTAGCTTGTGGAATTCCTAGGAAATTATTTGTTAAATAATGTGTTTTTACAACGCGAGAATGCCATTTTTCTGGATTTTCAGTTTTAAAATCACTAATAATCTGAGAATACGTTTTTACCAAGCATTTTTTTAGAAGTTCGCTTTTTGATACGCCATTTAAAAAATCATAATTATTTTTTATAGTAGAACTATTTGAAAGTATATTGTACAAAACCTTTGTCCCAGGTTGTATATTGTCACCAGCAGAATACACTGCTTGATTGGGATTCCTATACCCTGCGGATGCGTACCAATTATAGAAAGGGCTTGGGATATCATTTTTAAAAACTTCTTTTAAAAGTGATTCTAAATACTTTTTAAAAACGGTGTAACCAATGGCATCATAATAGTTATCGTTATTAATATCTGACTGTAAACCATCCCATTGGTTCATTATCTTAAGCAATGTCTTTTCTTCTTTTGTAAGGTTAAGGGTGCTTTTGAGTTCGCTATTTATGAGGGGCATAAAATAAGCGTAGTTAAGATCTGTAAATGAGGCTTTTTTTATGAGCTCTTTTACATCGGTTGGTGATAATTTATTGGCAGATTTGATGCTGTTGTCTAAAATAGAATTTCTGTCTGTTATAGACCATTGTAGCCAAAACATATCTGGCGAATTATAATTTTTTTCAGGTGCGTTATTCCAATTGGCAATATAACCTGATTCGGGATTGTATACTTGTGGGTTTTTTTCGAAAGGGAGAATTTCTTCCCATTCCATAGTTCCGTCTCCTTTACTTGGAAGTCTAAAATCATTGTCTAAATGTCTTTTAGGTATTTTTCCATTATGAACATAAGCTATATTCCCTTTTTTATCTGCATAGTACCAATTTATAGAAATAGCGATACTGGAAGCTTGAGTATTCCATTCTTTATAATTGGTCGATTTTGTGCTGTTTATCCAAGCTAATAAACTCTCAATTTCGAAACCATCCCAACTCCTTTTTTTACTATACGCGATATTTTTTTCTTTGTCCCATGCAATTACGGGCCCATGTATTGTACTGTATTTTGTATGAATAATATCAGCCTCGTTTTTAATTTTAATAGTGTCGTAACTGATATTCATATCAGAATATACTTTTTTAAAAAGGTATTGATTATGGTTGTATGGATTTAGTTGTTCTTCAAAAATATCGACAAGGTCTCCAAAACCTGCAGTAGCTCCCCAGCCAATATTTTTATTAGAACCAAATAAAACAGCAGGGTAAGCAAAAGGCGTGTTTCCAACCAAATCAAAACCTGCACCATGTAAGCCTATTCCGTAAACATAGGAAGGAGTAAACCATCCAAACTGAGGGCCGTTTAAAATAATGGCGTTGGCATTTTTTGCTTTTTCTTTTCCAATAACTACAATGTTACTACATGATGGGTAGCCACCAGAACCTGAAACTCCTGTTAATCCTAACTGATTTACTCTGTTGGTATAATGTTTTCTTTTTGTTGCAAATTTCAGCTCTCCAGAAGAAGAGTTTAAAGACAAGGGGCTTTGTTGATATACCGTGCTTTTCGCTACCTTTTTTAATTGCTTATAATGGTGTATAGTGTTTAAAGATAGTTTTAAAGGCTTATTTTTTTTAGAAATAGTACTTAAGGCGTTTGCATCATATTTCCATAATAATTGATCAAATATTTGAACCGCTTTGACTGCTCCGTGTTTTTTTTCTAATGCTTGTAAAAATTGTAAATTTTGAATTTCAGTTGTGAAATCTGAATACCTATTGCACATAGTTCCTACAAAAACAATCACTACATCTATTGGTTTCCAGTATGTTGGTGTCATTTTGAAGTCTATAAATTGTTTGGGCATTAATTTAGAGGGCTTATTTCGTACACTATCAATCCATGAATTGATACCCTTGGAATAGCCTTCGAAAATTGCTTTTTCGTCTGTTGAAAGTTCATTGTACTGCTTGTGAATAGAATTTATATTTAGGTTGGTTTTTACATTTTTATCAAATTGTAGATACTCTTTTCCTAGTACTTCCGAAACACTGCCATTTGTAGCCCGTTTTATCATTTCCATTTGAAATAATCGATCTTGTGCAACTACAATTCCATAGCCATAAAAAAGAGCAAGTGTATTTTTTGCATATATATGTGGAATACCAAATTTGTCTCTTATAATGGTAACATCAGAATCCTTATTTTTACTTAAATAGGAGCATGAAAATAATACCAAAGAGATGGTGGTAAATAAGCAATACTTTAAAACATTTTTTTTAAACATACTTTATTTATTAATTATCTGATAAATAAGTGTTGCAATCTTTAATAATTTTTCGTCGCTGTTAAAATTTCCTTCTAGGTGCATTCCTACGGGTAACCCTTCCGTTGTTTTTCCTGCAGGAATGGTAATTCCAGGGACTCCAGCGTAGCTCCCGGGATTCATGTTTCTTATATAGGTAGGAAAAGTAGGAACTTGTTTTCCGTTGAGTAATATGGTGTCATCACTGCCTTTTATTGGCATGGCTTCAATGGGGGTAGTAGGGTATAAAATTACGTCAAGTTGATGCTTAGCAAAGTAATCTTTATATGCAAGCTGTAATTTGGGACGTTCTATAGTTATGGCGTTTTTATAGCTTGATTGTTTTGCAATTGTACCAGAATCGAAAAGAGCTTTTACGTCAGGTGAAACAATTTTTGTAGTTACTTTTTCGTAACTATATCCAACTGCATATTTTTGAAAATACTTAGGTAAGGATACATGCGTTTCATGGAGTACTACATTTATACTCTCAGTTAATAAATCAGGGATACCTTCAATATCTTGTTCTATTAAAGTAATTCCGTTTTTTTTAAGTTTTTCGATTGTTTGTTCACTTATTTTTTGAACTCCCGGAGATAAATCGTCATAAAAATATGTTTTAGGAATCCCTATTCGAATATCCGTTAGGTCTATTTTTTCATTGTTTTTTTTACCTGTTATAACTTCATCAAATAAGATGATGTTTTCTGTAGTATTAGCTATTATTCCCGGTGTATCTCGTGTTGTAGAGAGTGGGATTATACCTTCGGAAGGATAGCGTTTAGCTGTTGGTCTAAAACCAATAACACCACATAAAGCTGCAGGAATTCTACAAGAACCTCCAGTGTCCGTTCCTAAACCTATATGAACAATACCTGTAGCAACTGCTACGGCTGTTCCTCCACTACTTCCTCCAGCAAACATGGAGGTGTTGTATGGGTTTTTTACAGCGCCAAAATGACTATTATTTGAAGTAATACCAAAGGCTAATTCATGCATGTTTGTTTTTCCAATAATAATGACTCCTTCTTTTTTTAATAATCTAATTATAGAAGCATCTTTTTTAGGCACAAAATCCTCTAGCCCAGGTGTTCCAGCCGTTGTTGGGAAATCGTGTGTGTTAAAATTATCTTTTACAACTATAGGTATCCCAAATAAAGGAAGGTCCTTTTTTATTTCTTTTAAAGAAGAGAATATTTTATTCTTATAAGTACTAGGCTTGGAAGTGAAAATGTTTAAATCCTTGTTTTTTTGCAAGCTGATAGTCTCATATACTGTTTCTAAATAGTTATGCAAGGCAGTGATGTCTTTTTTAAATAGGATGACTTGTTCCTCTATATATGTAGGTATCATAATGTTTTTTAAGTTTTTTTTAGTAATTGAAAATAGTTGCTATTATAACAGTCTCTTTCTTTTTAATACCTTGTCATAATCGTAAACTTCAATTAACTCAAGATATAATAATAATAGAAGTAAGTACTTGCCTATTAGAAAACAGGCAAGTACTTTAATTAAAAAAACATAACTCAAACATTAAAGTCCGTATCTAAATCCTACATAATAAACCGAACCTATATTTGGTCCACCATATACATAAGAGTATTCTTGGTTAAAAATATTACTTCCTCCTAGGGTTATTTTAGAGTCCCATTTTGGTATTTTTATTCCAAAAGAAGCATTGGTAAAGTTTATTTTAGGTATTATAGTTTCCCCAAAAGAAGAGGCATATTCATATTCTGAAGTAGATTGATAAGTAATATTGAAACTTAAATTATCCTCTTTTCCAAATCCAGTGTTAGACAATGAAAGTTGAATTCTATTTTCAGGAGTATTAAATCGTAAGCCTCTTTTAAAGGTCTTTTTTTCTTCAGGAGTTCCTTCAAATTCAGGCGCATCAAAGGTTGTTTTTGTGTAGTTTGCACCTACTGTAAAATTACCAGGTAATATATAGTCTAGCCCTACACTTATTCCGTCTGACGTAATTTCTTGATCTAAATTATTATACCATAAAAACACTTGAAAATCTTGTTCTCCTGGCTTAAAAAGATACGTTTTTAGATATAAGAAATTAGGATACCAAGTTTTGTAATAAGAAATGTCTGCACGTAATTTTTTATCAAGTAACAATCCTTTATACCCCACTTCAAAGGTTTTGTTTTTTTCAGGTGTAATAATATTTGCTCCCAGTGTAGCCATTAATTCGTTTCCTGTATAGGTTGTTCCTGAAGGAGCTACATAATTATAGTTGTCAATATTATCAGGATTTGCACCTAATATGGTTAAAAAGCTAAATAATTTGAAAGCAATAAAGGATTCTTGTAATCCTGGGTTTCTAAAAGCAGTTTGGTATGACGCTCTTATATTATGTTCTTTATCCTCTCCCATACTATATACAGCGGAAATTCTAGGAGTGATGTTTCCATCATAGTTTTCGTTTTTGTCATACCTTATAGATCCTGTAAATTTTAAGCGATCATCCAATATCTTTTTTGAAACTTGAACAAAACCTCCATATTGACTGAATTCAATAGGTTTTCCGTAGCCATTAGGACCATCATTAAAAAAAGAACCTTCAGAGTCTACTTTATACTTTCTGTAGTTAAACCCCGCTTGTACATCCATAAAATCTATTTCATTTTGAAAGTTATAATTAATGTCTCCTTGTACAAAACCACTATTGTCAATAAATTTAGATCCTCTATTTAAGGCGTCCGTACTTGCCAACGCTTTTTCTTTTGCTTGGTTAAAATCATTTAATCTACTTGCTAAAATATGTCCATTTGCATCTAAATAATCATCGGCAAAGGTTCTTGCTTCTTTAAAACTACCTCCATTATCTATTACCGATTGATAATCTGCTAACCATTGGCTGTCAGATTTTAAATCTTCTTGGATCAAATCTGCACTTAGGAAGCCTATAGAAGTTCTATTTGCTTTTTGTTTGGAAGAGTATATACGTGCAACAAAATTAGCTGTTTTTGCCTGTATTTTATGATGGGTTTGTGCAAAATTTTCGAATGGATAGAAAGTGGTTATCCTAAAAGAAAAATCATTATGAGCATGTTTGAATTGATATTCAAATTCCCAATTATCATTGGGTCTATAGTATAAACCTGTATTTATACGGTAGTTTTTGAGATCTCCATTGTACAAATCACCTCCTAGTATTCCTGTTCTTGTTACAGCGGTACCATCGGAAAGTTTTACGATACCTGAACCAAAATCACCATCTCCATATCTGTTTACAGCATTATAAAAGGGGGCTGTATTAATGTCTCTGGCTAAGATTTCGTCTCTGTTGGAGAAATCTTTAGCAGTTATTCTGTGTGACATGTCACCTCCAATCCAATCTGTTGCAGCACGGTGATTGGCATCAATTTTAAAAGCTACTTTTTCACTAAAAACATGCGCATATCTTAGACTAAGATCGTTGTATTTGTTATTTCCAACAGAGGATTGTTTAGAGATTCCTGTTTTTATAGAAGCACTAAATCCTGGATAATCAAAAGGGTTTTTTGTATACATTAAAACCATTCCGTTAAAGGCATCAGGTCCATATAATGCTGAAGAAGAACCTGCTAATAGCTCTATGCTTCGTAGATCTAATTCGGTGGCGCCTGCCGTATTTCCTATAATTCCAAAACCAGGGGTTGTAATGTCTATCCCATCTATATGTTGTATAAAACGTAAATTATTAGGATCTGAAAATCCTCGGGCATTGATAGAGGTAAAACTCATACTTCCTGTATTGGCCTGTACTCCCTTTAAGGAAGTGAGGACTTCATAAACATCAGCAGTAGAAGTATTGTTTAATTGTGTAATTCCTATTTTTTCTATACTAATTGCAGATTCCAAAAGCCTTTCCTTGTATCTGGATGCACCAATTACAACGGGGTTTAATGAAACACTGTTTTCGTTTAACATAATATATATGTTTTTACTGTTACTAGTTGTAACTATAATTTCCTTTGTGTCAAACCCTATAAATGAAGCGATAATGGTAATAGGTAAATCGTTTTGGGAGCTTAACGTAAAGGTTCCGTCCTCATTTGCTGTGGTTCCGTTACTTGTGTTTTTTTCTATAATAGTTACTCCCATAAGAGGGCCGTCTCCATAACTTACGATACCAGAAATGGTTACTTGTGAAAAGCAATAAGTTGTGCAAAAAATCAGAATGATTAGATTAATGTTATTTTTCATAGCTAGTAGATTAATGAACGTTAATAATTAACTAATGTTCGTTAGCAAATCTAATAAAAATATATCAGTATTAAAAATAATTCACATAAGTTACTTTTGTAGTTCGTTGATTTACAGTGTTTTTAATTGTGTTTACTAGGGGTGTGGACCTTTATATATTTTTAAAAAAAACAAAAAAACAAAAGTAAAAATGATTATTTGATGTATATTATTCATGAATTTTTGTCTTTTGATATTGATTTTACAGTAATTATTTAGGGTGAATTGGATTAAGAAGGTGGATGTATTATGTGGGATTTTAGTGATAGTAAATTAGTTTATAGTATTACTGTAGCCTGTTCCATATCGATTTTATAGGGAAGATAATTACAACTATTATTAAGAATTACTTATAGGTATCATACCGCTGAGTAAAGTCTCCCTAAAAACCTCTATTATATTGGTCAAATTAACAAAGAACGCAGTAATTTACGAAATCAATAAGAGACACATTTATTTATCGCTATTTTACTATATTGGATAGCTGTGTTTACAAGGGAATCGGACAAAGGTATAGTTTAGAAGAAGTCTGTATTTTTCCTTTCATAGAAAGGAACACTTCTGCTTACTTAGGGAGAGAAGTTATAGGTGTCTTAATTGTCCCTATATTTGTTCCTAAAAAAGAAGAATGGCACAAGAAATAGAGCGTAAGTTTTTAGTAAAGGGATTGTATAAGTCATTTGCAAGTTCTGAATTTAGAATTACACAAGGCTATTTGTCTTCCGTAGCAGAACGTGCAGTGCGTGTGAGGATTTCGGAGAGTAAAGGGTATTTAACAATCAAGGGAATCGGGAATGCTTCTGGTGTTTCCAGGTATGAATGGGAGCGTGAAATCCCCTTGAAAGAAGCGGAAGAATTAATGCTGTTATGTGAAGACGGTGTGATTGATAAAACACGGTTTTTAATACCGGAAGCAAGTGGGCTAATTTTTGAAGTAGATGAGTTTTATGGAGAAAATCAAGGTTTAGTAGTGGCCGAAATAGAATTGCCTTCAGAAGGTTATGATTTTGAAAAACCAGGGTGGCTAGGTGAGGAGGTAACTGGAGAGACTAAGTATTACAACGCTTGTTTAAGGTCGCATCCTTTTGTGAAATGGTAAAAGAGACTATACAGAAGAGGCTAAAAGTAAAAACCTCCTAATTTTTTAATTAGGAGGTTTTTACTTTTATTAAGTACATGTTATGCTTTGACTACATAGCGTCTTGTAGATTTTCTTTCGATGATTTCTGTTCGGATTAGATTCACACTATAAGGTGCTGCTTCTCCTTTGTTTTCTAATCGTTCAATTAGCATACGGGTTGCATTTTCTCCGATTTTTTCTCCAAATTGATTAACTGTGGTCAATGGAGGAGAGATATGTTTTGATAAAATTCCGTTTGTAAAACCTATCAAAGAAACATCCTCAGGAACTTTTCTTCCTAATTCGTTTAATACTTGAATTGCTGTTGCTGCTGAAGTTTCATCTACTGTGAAAATTCCGTCAATAGTATCGTCCTTAAGTAATTTCTCGATGTTTTTACGTAGGTTCTCTTTGCTTTCTAATTTCACCATGTTTTTCTTAGAGAAATTCTGGTTGTATTTTTTTAGTACTTTTTTATAGCCTTTCGCTCTAAACTTTCCTACATTTAATCCGTGAATGGTGGAGATAAAAGCAATGTTTTTACAGTTGAGGTTCATTAAGTACTTGGTGGCTTTATAGGCACTTTTCACATTGTCTATAACCACTTTATCACAGTTGATTTTACTACTTACACGGTCGTAAAGAACTAAAGGAATATCCTGTCCTTCCAATTCTTGAAAATGGTCAAATTTTTCCATTTTTAAGGTCTCTTGGGACAAGCATGCTAAGAAACCATCGATCGTTCCATTGGCGAGCATCTCAATCGTGTCTACCTCTTTTTGATAAGATTCGTTGGTGAAACAGGTGATGAGTTTATAGCCGTGTTTCGTCGCTTCGCATTCAATACCATTTAAAACTCTTGCAAAAAAAGTATTTAAGATGTTAGGCACTAAAACACCAATGGTTTTGGTACGTTTGTTTTGTAAACTTAAGGCCAAACTATTCGGTTTGTAATTTTGAGCCTTGGCGTATTCTTGCACTCTTTTTTTAGTTTCTGTACTGATCTCGTAGCTGTCGTGTAACGCTTTTGAAACAGTAGATACGGAAACACCTAATACTTTTGCAATCTCTTTTATCGTTATTCTTTTATTCATTAGTTGGTGTAAATATTAGTTTTGTTGAGTGGTTTATAATTTCTTCTTTGTTTAACTTCATTTTACGAAAGGTTCCCTTGTTGTACATTTCGTATTGGTCCTTGTAATGTTTGCTGAAAACATTACCCGATTGTCCTGTAGGATTAATACTGACACTGTTTTCTATGTCTGAAAAATCAATAACACGCCTGGTGGAAGGGCCTGATTTCACGGTGTAAATACCAGAATTATCATAATCATATCCTCTATTATTAATGACTTCCCTGGCTCCATCTATAGGGAAAGGGCCTACATTAAAATATTTTTTAAATACGGCGACTTCTCCTAAAACATGCTTGTGTTCTAAGGTGTGTACTTTACTCCAATTCCAGTCATTTAGCTCACTTCCTAGTTGGTTTTCTAGGAAAGAAACGGATTGTTTAAGGGATTTAGATAGAATCTCTTTCCTAGATTCTTTTTTGTCCTTCGTATGTATGTCATCCCACCAAATGGAGGAGTCATTGCTTATTAATTTAGCAATGCTACGTTTGATTACATACGTATTTAGGATTTGTTGGAACGTTTTCTCGCCTAATTCATCGGACAAGGTGTTTTTAAGGTACAAATATACCCATTTGTTGTATATAGTCGGTGCAATTGCGTTAATAGTATTGGAACCTTTCCAATTCTTTAACATGTCAATGGCTTGGAGTTCCTTTTTATTAAAGTCTGCAGGGTCTAAAATAGCGATAAATTCTTTGATAATTTCTATAGCGACAGGTGATGTTACATCGGTGATCATCTGCTGCGTACTTTTTGAATCCCAAGTATCTTTTTTATCTAACAATTGAACAATTCGTTTGGCCCTGTCTTCGGGTAAATAATAGCCAGGATACAACATTCCTGCAATACTGTCGGGTTGATTATTGGCAGAATATACATAGTTCCAATTTGGGTTTTTGGCCATCGGATTCTTCGAGAAATCTAGATATTCTATAGGGTCGTCATTCCCTGTACTCCCATTTAAAATAAATTTTCTATTTACATGAGGGGCTTGTTTGTACAGTTTTCCAGTTGCCCACCATGCCACATTATTCTTGGCATCACCATACATAATATTTAATCCAGGAGCATGAATTAAGGAAGCTCCTTCTTGTACGTCATTCATGGATTTAGCATGTGATATTTTATACATGGCTTCCATTGTTTTTAAAGGGAACTTTGTAAATACCCACCACATGGCTATTGGGTTTTCGGAGGCTATTCCATCTATCACATCATTCATAATAGGGCCGTGGTCACTTAGTTTTACGGTATATTCAAGTGGAGTTTCGCCTTTTATTTTGATGATTTTTTCAAGTGTTTTATACGTCTTATAACCATCCTTATATTTGTAAAGATCTTTATTTGTAGGATGATTTTCTTCTTCATAAAAATCAATATCATCATTTTCAAACATGGTGATTCCATAAGCGTATTCCCTGTTATGTCCTAATAGAGGAAAGGGAGTTCCTGCTAGATAATAACCATACATCTCATAATCGGGAGTTTGTATATGAGCTTCGTACCAAACCGATGGTTGGGAAAAAGCGATGTGTGGATCGTTCGCAAAAATCACACTTCCTGTACTCGTTTTTTCAGGAGCTATCACCCAACTATTACTACCTATAAATGGAGGGATAGGGGAGCGCTTCATGATTTCTGCTACTTCCAGAGCCATGGCAATATTAGAACTCTTGTTTTTAGTGGTATGGATGAGCTCTGTGGCGGGGTTTACATGAATGCTGAGGTCTTTTAAATAAGGCATTCCTAGCTTGTTTTTGATCTCCGTCAACACAGGGTCGGTCTGATGTGCCATGGCAAAACTAAAAGCCATATATCCAAAAATATTGTATACGTCTTCTAATACAAATGGCGTTTTTTCTACGCCTAATATATGAAACTCAATAGGTGTTTTTCCTGCGGTTATATATTGATTAATACCGTCTAAATAAGCCATCGCTAATTTGTACGGAGCACCTGTTTTGTCTATACTTTTTACGGCTTCTTTACTGGCTTCTTCAATGCCTAAGCTCTTAAAAAATTTATCGTTTTTTAACATCACAGTTCCAAAAACTTCCGAAAGTCTCCCCGGAGATATTCTACGCATGAGTTCCATTTGCCAGAGCCTGTCCTGTGCATGTACGAATCCTAATGTTGTCATGGCATCCTGTTGATTCTCCGCGTAAATATGAGGAATTCCAAACTCATCAAAATAGACAGTACTCGGACTACTGATGTTCTTTAATTCTAAGTTACCCTCATAGATTGGTTTTTGAGTTTTGGCATAAAAAAATCCAGCAAGTGCAAGAATAATGAGTAGACCAACGATAAAAAAAAACGTCTTTTTTAAGATGCTCATAGGTGTATGTTGAGATTAAAACCAAAGATAAGCTTTCTTTTTTAATTGGATTTTTAGATGATATTGTTCATAGATATTATGATAGGTTAATTTTGATTGATTATCGAGGCTTTTTATGTTGATACTTAGTATCTTTGGTTTATAAAATAATGGTAGATGCCCCAAATAAATACAATTCTCGTAGATGATGAAATAGAAGCACTGGATTCATTAGAAATTCTATTGAGTGCATATGAAGAAATACGAGTGATCCATAAAATAGCAGACCCCATAGATGTTTTTCCTGTTTTAATGACCAAGTCCATAGATTTAATTTTTTTAGATATAAAAATGCCTTTACTATCGGGGATAGACTTGCTGACTAAAATTAGAAAATGCAATCCTAATGTGGTGGTGGTTATTGTTACGGCCTTTGAAGATTATTCCATGGAGGCAATTAAATTAAATGTTTTTAATTATTTGTTAAAACCGATAGACAGGTCCATGTTAAAAAAAACAATAGAAGATCTAAGGAACTATTTTAAGGCTAGATGGGTGGATATAGAGCAGAAGTTAGTGATTAGCTCCAAGTCAAATACGGTAGTTGTTGCTCCTAGGAATATAGTGTATTGCGAAGCAGAAGGGAGTTATACGTTTATTTATTTAAACGATGGTTCTAAGGTGGTGGCAGCGTCTAATATTGGTGTTTTTAAACAAAAACTATGTTCAGAGTTATTTATGAAACTAAATAGGTCCGTGATTGTAAATACAGATTTTATCACTTTGGTAAATAAAAAAACAAAAACATGTATGTTAAAGTATGGAGGGCAGGAGATTAGTTTGTCAGTAACACAGTCGTTTATTCGTCAGTTTAATCTGTTATTTTCACATGTTTAAAAGACTCTTTTCTGATGTTCGTTTTTTTTTGACAGCTAAAAAAATGATTTGGGTACTGCCTCTTTTTTCAATCTTTATCGTTGCTTTTTTAATGCCTGTTATTTTCAATAAATACACGCTAGAGTTAGTACATGAGGAAAATAGAGAACAAACAAAATTATTGACCTTTTTCGAAGACCTAGACAATGATGGTATGAAAGAAAAGTTCGATATTAGTAACTACCGAAATAAATTTGCAAGCTGTTTGTATAAAAAAAATGAAAGCTCCCTTATTCAGCAGTTTAATTTTTATGGAAATATTCCTACACAAGAAAATTTAAATACGCCCATTTTTAATGATATTAATAAAGATGGGGTAAAAGAACTGTTCTTATTTACTCAAAAAAACGACTCTATATTTATAAATGGAGTGGATTTTGTAAGTTCCAAAGTAATCCTATCGGGTCGCTTTATCACAACAATAGGAAAGGGTACAAAGGCTCGGGACTTTGTGTTAAGACCTATTATTAACCACGATTCCGATGCTGATGGGGTAGACGAAATGTACTTTTTAATAAATGGTGGTTTTGCATTGTATCCCAGGAAGATAATGGCCTATAATTTTGTAAAAGACACTTTTTTGTCCAGTATTAATACAGGAAGCCAGCATTATGTGACTCCTGTAATAAAGGATGGTCAATTGCTGTTGTACAGTACCACATTGGCCTCTGGGAACTGCCCTGAAAATTTTGAATATCCATATGCTGACCATCGAGCAATACTTTTTGTATTTGACGATCAATTAAAAATACTAAGGGAGCCCTTAGAGTTTGAAGGAGTAGGAGCCTGCATAGATGGACCTATTGTGTATAATAACGAATATCATTTTTATACAAAAAGCACCATTGGAGGAGAAGAGAAAAGTGTTGTTTTTAAAATGACCTCAAGCGGTGAAATGATTAAAGAGCTCCCTTTTAAAACGCTATCTATGATCGAGGTGTCCTTTGCAATAACGGTGGAAGGAGAGCGAAGGTACTTGGTGAATTGCATGGAGAATAATGTGTTTAAAACCTATGAATACAGTCCTCAAAAAATGAAATTGTTTCAAAACAATTTGACATCGAAGGTGGGGAATTCAACCTTGGTGGAGCTTAATATAGAAGTGGATGAACCAGTTTTTTTTGCTGTAAATCATCAGTATAATAAAAGAACAAGTTTATGGCTCGAAAACCTCAATTATCAACTAGATTTTGAAATTCCTTTATACGTTCGTCCTTGGAATGTGTATTTTCAAACTACAAAAAATGAATTAGGAACAGTCATAAAAGTTACGGATAGACGTAAATTACAAACGTATTTATTACATGTAAGTAAGTATTACCCTTTACGGTTTGTATTGTTTATAGTGGTCTATTTTTTAGTCGTTTTATTACTTCTTTCCCTTAGACATTATAAAAAGTATAGAGCTTTACAAAAAAACCAACTCCAACAACAAATTTCCAGCTTACATTTAAGGTTGGTGAATTCTCAGTTGGACCCTCATTTCACCTTTAATGTATTAAATACAGTCTCTGCAAAAATTTTAAAAGGAGACCGGATGGAAGCCTATGACCTGATGAGTGATTTTTCCAATATGTTGCGCACAGGCTTGTTTTTTTCCGAAGCCAATGATTGGTCCATACAGCAAGAATTTAAATTTACAGTTGCTTTTTTAAACTTGATGAAAAGCAGGTTTAGTAGAACGTTTGATTTTAAAATGATCGTCCCTGAAAACATAAAGTTAGCAAGTATTATGATTCCCAGATTATTGGTTCAGAATTTTGCTCAAAATTCCATTAAGCATGCATTTATGGGGCTTAAGAAGAATGGACTGCTGACGATTTCGGTAATTGAAGATAAAGAAAATTATCTTGTGAGTATAAAAGATAATGGGATAGGACGTGTGAAATCAGAAGAATTCGTTCGGAATATGAAAGGGAATTGCGGTAAAGGAATTGAGCTAAATAGAAAACAAATAGCCTTGTATAATTCCTTGTACAAAACTACGATCAGTTTCGAAATAAATGATGTAGTCCTAAATGGACTTGTTTGTGGGACGGAAGTAATTATTTCTATACCCAATATAAAAGAATGACAGAAGACTATTTGACACAGGAAACAAGACAGTTTGAGCAATGTTATACGTATTTGACACAAGATCCTTTGACACAGGAAACAAGACAGTTTAGTTTATGAAACAGCATAAAAGATTTCAATTCAAGAAGGGAGTTTCTCAAAAAAACAAATACCAATAATCACGATACATTCGTCAAATCGAGTGGTTTTCTGTTGATTTTCAAAGAAAAAATCAACAGAAAATTGTATCGAGATTCCTACGGATGTTTCTTTTTTTTACCCGCATCCTTCCCCAACAACAAGCAACCAACAACAATTTCCCACCCGCATCCCAAAGTCCTACATCTTGTCTCCTGTTTCCTATATCAAATTTTCATAAAATTGTTAATTCCCCTTCGGGGGTTAGGGGGCTCGCCTTTTTCACCTCAAAACACCCTTTTTCAACCGGCAATTCCACGTATTAAAACATAACTCAAACAGCAAATCGCATGCTCTCGTGGCCAAATCCCCTTGCTTCAATAGGTAATTGCGTGATTTGAGAAAATAATTGTTTTATGGTTTAATTTTATAAAGTGAACCATCCCCAGTGGGGCTATTTTATTTTTTTAACGCGAAATAAGTATGATTATGAAACAAAAACTACTCTTTTTATTCCTTTTTGTAGCCCTTAGTAGCTGGGCACAAAATGTAAACATTCCAGATACTAACTTTAAAAGTTACTTACTTGGAAATACAAGTATTAATACCAATGGAGATGGGGAGATTTCTGTAGCAGAAGCTGAGGGGGTAACTTTTTTATATGTTAATAATAAAGAAATTTCTGATCTTACAGGGATAGCTGCATTTACTAATTTGACTAGTTTATCTTGTGGTTATAATAATTTAAGCAGTTTAGATATAAGTGCTAATACAAGGTTGACTAGTTTATTTTGTTCTTCAAATAATTTAAGTGTTTTAGATGTAAGTGTCCTGTCCAATTTGACTTTTTTATCTTGTGAAAGAAATAATTTAAGTGATTTAAATGTAAGTTTGAATACAAGTTTGACAAGGTTATCTTGTTATAGAAATAATTTAAGCGAACTAGATCTCAGTACGAATATAAAATTGACTTATTTAGATACTGGAAATAACCCTAATTTACGTTGTGTTCAAGTAAAAGATGTTGCTTATAGTATTGAAAACTGGTTGATAATTCCACAGGAATTAAATCTTAGTGTGGATTGCTATTTTGGTGAGACTCCAATTTTAGACGTAAACTTTGAGCAAGCTTTAATAGATTTAGGGCATGACGATGTGTTAGATGGATTAGTACTTAATGTTGTAATTCAACAAATAACTAGTTTAGATATTTCCAATAAAAATATTGAAAGCCTTATAGGAATTAATGCTTTTGGTAAATTAGAGGTTCTTAATTGTTCCAATAATAATCTTTCCTTTATTGATTTGAGTGCGAATAGTAAATTAAATAGCCTTGATTGTTCCAATAATAAATTATCATTTTTAAACACAAAAAACGGCATCCAAATCGAATCTTTTAATGCTGTAAATAATCGAGAATTACTGTGTGTGCAAGTGTACGATACTGCTTATAGTATCAAGAATTGGGTAGAAAAAGATGCGCAAACTAGTTTTGATGTTAATTGTGGTCTTACGGTAGTCTCAGATAAAGCTTTTGAACAAACCTTAATTGATTTAAGCTATGATGATGTGTTGGATGGCTACATATCAAACGATAAGGTGAAAGATGTTCAAATCCTAAACATAGATAATGATGAGATTTCTTCTTTGGATGGGATTGAGGCGTTTACATCACTTTTATCCTTGTATTTTAAAGGAAATGTAGTTGTTTTAAATTTGAGTTCCAATAAAAAACTGAAAGTTGTTCACCTCGAATCAATGAAATTACAGACACTAGAGGTAAGCGCTTGTATTGTGTTGGAAGAACTCAATACATACACTCCAGCAATGAGCTTTTTGGACTTAACGAATAACCTGTTGTTGAATTCCTTTTATTTAAACAATTCTTCGGATAATGATCTCACCGTCGATTTAAGAAACGGAATGAACAAGGAAATAAAAATAGCGATTAATGTTTGTGCAATTAAATTGTGTATCCAAGTTGATGACCCTTCATTATACGAAGGTTTAATTTGTGCTTCAGTGATCAATAGATGTAGTTTAGAAATAGATTTAAACTCCATTCAACATATAAATACAAGGGCTCCTGTAACAAGTTTAACGGCACCTTACCTTTTAAATGGGAATAGCGATGTTATAATTACTAATAATGTCACTTTCCCTATAATAAAAAAGGGGCTTACTACAGTTGTTTGGCTTTTTGAAGATAGCTTTGGGCATACTAAAAGTATTGAACAATATATTGTAATAAATGATCCAAACGGTTTTCCCATTGATGAAATTGTAATAGGGGAAGCTTTTTTTCCTAGTTACTATATCCCGTGCATAGATAAAGAAGTTACTGTAAATGGTCAAATTGTTGGTATTGATATAATTGATACGACCTCTACAAATGATTATTCGTTTGAATTACTAAAGATACTAGAACCAAGGTCTTTCAATAAGTTGGGGGAGAGGACTGAGTATAAATTACTTCATTATTATAATTTTTTTCCAGATTTTTTGGTTTTTTCAGATCGTATGTTTGATTACGATGGACGGATACAGTATCCGTTTGTATTAAAAATTATAGATAAAGTTACTGGGGATTCTGAGTTGAGGGTGTTAGAATTTAAACACGGATTACCAGAAAACCTGAAAAATCTAAAACTGTCCCAAAATAGTATTTTAGAAAATACAACGCTTAACACTGCAGTCTTATCTTTGGATCCCATATTTATTGGAGCGAATAGAGAATTTACATATACGCTAAGTGGAGATGGTACTTTTACTTTAGAAAAAGGAGAATTAATATTGAAGAGAACGATAGATTATGAAAAAATTAAATATGTAAATTTTTCTGTTTTGGTCGAAAACAAAGAAGGATGTCAACAGAATTTTGAGTTTAAACTACCTGTAGAGGACGTTAATGAGATGTCAAGTGCAATTTTTGTATCCAACACATCAGTAGAAGAAAATAGTACTATGGGTTTGGAATTTGCAGACTTAAATACTTATGATGTGGACAGTAATCAGGTATATTCATACAGTGTCAATGATAGTAATAATTTTGAAATTAAAGGAAATAAGTTAGTGGCGAAAAAAACATTTGATTTTGAAAAAACACAAAATTATGCAATAAAGATTAAGGTAACTGATCAAGGAGGATTAAGTTATACAGAGGGTTTTATTATAAAGATAAATGATGTAAATGAAGCTCCCACGGATATTTTAATATCTAATAATAGTGTACGTTCGGATATTGTTTTGTCCGGTACTGTCGGTGTACTTACTGCTGTAGACCAAGATAGTAATCAAAAAAATATTTTTAAACTAGAGGAGAATACCTATTTTAGTTTAGAGGGAGCTATGCTAAAATTGAAAGCACCTTTAAATTGTATGTTAAATAACACGATGCCCATTGTGGTAACGGTTACAGATCAAGGGGGCTTAAGTTTTACTAAAACAATTAATATTTCTATTGATGACGTTACAAATCCTATTCCAGCTTTAGAAGCATTATTGGATATTACAGCAGAATGTTCCGTAACAACCCTAGAAGTACCAGTAGTAAGTGATAATTGCCGTACAAATGTAACTATTACAAACGATGCAG
>NVRM01000029.1 GCA_002400885.1 Flavobacteriaceae bacterium | reverse complement strand
GCAAGGAATGATAGCCTTAGCGCATTCTCGTAAAAAGAACGAAGAAATAGCATTGCAAATAGTCGCTTCCTTAGAAGAAAATAGCATTCGATCAGAAGAMCTAGGAATGTAYTGGAAAGCCAACAGYCCAAGCTGGAATTGGYACCAATCGCCTATAGAAACTCAAGCCTTACTTATTGAAGTRTTTAGCGAAATTAAAAAGGACACRGATCTCGTGGATGAYCTGAAAATATGGTTACTAAAAAACAAACAAGTTTCCCAATGGTCTACCACCAAAKCCAGTACAGAGGCGATCTATGCATTATTATTACAAGGCAATGATTGGCTCTCTGTTACCGAAAGTGTTGAAACACATATWGGRAATCAATTAGTAAAACCAAACAGCTTAGAAAACACCAATATTGAAGCGGGTACRGGCTATTATAAAACAACGTGGGATAGCAGTGATATCACACCAGCCATGAGYAGTGTAACCCTTACTAAAAAAGGAAAAGGTATTGCTTGGGGTGCTTTGTATTGGCAATATTTTGAAGATTTAGATAAAATYACAAGTGCCAAAACACCTTTACAACTCAGYAAAAAACTATTTTTAAAAACCAATGGTGCAACTGGAAAATTACTCACAAAAATCACTGATAAGTCCACAGTAAAAGTTGGAGACCTTATTACGGTTCGTATTGTTTTAAAAGTGGATCGCACAATGGAATTCATTCATTTAAAAGATTTACGCGCCAGTGGATTGGAACCTATCAACGTACTTTCTTCTTATAAATGGCAAGATGGTTTGGGTTATTACGAAAGCACCAAAGATGCTGCTACCAATTTTTTCATAGAAAGACTGCCCAAAGGTGTCTACGTTTTCGAATACGACTTAAGAGTAAACAATGCAGGGAATTTCAGCAACGGAATTAGCACCATCCAAAGTATGTACGCCCCTGAATTCAGTAGCCATAGCCGTGGAATAAGATTAAAAATAAAACCATAGCTTATAAAGCTCCAGAGGAGCGACATATTAATAGAGCGTTATATTAATTGTATTATTCAGCATCGTCAAATAGATATTTTGCGTCATAATCAATTTCGTAAGTATCCAAGATTTCGCGGTATTCAGTATTGAATGTTTTTTTTGCGTGATGTGCTTCTTGGTTTTTGATATAATTTACAATAACAGGAATTTCAGATTGACCTTTGCTAAAAGCGCCAAAACCATTTTGCCATTTAAAGGGTCTTTTTGCATACCCTTTTTTGTTAATCCATTTGGATGAATTGGCTTTTATATCCCTTACCAAATCCGACAAATTACAATTGGGTTTTGTTCCAATCAACAAATGGATATGATCTGGCATCCCATTTACAATCATTAACTTTTGATTCTTTTTGGTAATTACCCCTGTAATGTATTTGTATAATTCAATTTTCCATGATCGATCAATTAAACATGCCCTGCCTTTAACCGCAAAAACAACATGAAAGTATATTTGTGTGTATGTGTTCGCCATAATGTTATTGGTATTGGTATGTCACCACACTGTGAGTTATTGGTATGTCACTACGCTGTGAGTTATTGGTATGTCACCACGCTGTGGTTCTGTTGGGTTATTGATGCCGATGTTACTTGGTATGTTACTACGCTGAGAGTTATTGGTATGTCACTCTGTGGTTCTGTTGGGTTATTGCTGCCGATGTTATTGGTATGTCACCACGCTGTGGTTCTGTTGGGCTATCGATGTCATAATGTTATAACAATACAACCGTTCTAGCTCCAGAGGAGCGACATAACAATAGCGGCATACTATCGCATCACAAGTTACCTCTTTTAAATCAATTCGCAGATCAACAGCGCATCACGCAACCTTCCTCG
The DNA here is from genome assembly GCA_002400885.1 of Flavobacteriaceae bacterium. Lineage (GTDB taxonomy): Bacteria > Bacteroidota > Bacteroidia > Flavobacteriales > Flavobacteriaceae. The sequence goes on along the minus strand of NVRM01000029.1, from coordinate 25,695 downwards.
AACAGTTAATCAAATCACAAAAAAGCCGCAACATCCCACATTATAAAAATATACCGTACATTTGTCGCGCATGAAAATCAATAAAATAGCCATATCGCTTTTATTACTTCTCACCTATGCTTTTGGATTTGCACATAGTGCCATTCCACATGTAGATGGAGGACATGCTAATTTACAATCCGAAACCGAAACTATTTCTGCTCACAGTCATGCACATCATCAGCATAAAAAAGGAGAAACTTCGGACAGTAATCACGAGCATTTATCACACGACAATCACTTTGATGCCAACATAACCGACTATATGTTATGTGTGCTGAATAATATGGAGCATAAGGATGCCAATTGCAATGTATTGCAATATATCCCTATCAAGCGCTCTAACAAAAACCTTGAAAACCTGAGTAAAACTGCTGTTATAGCATTGGTTTATTCCTTTTTTATATACATTGATCAGCCTGTAGAAAATGCTAGTTATTATACATTTGAAGCTTCGCTATTCAAATCACCACCCTTATTAAATTCGCCTAACAAAGGTCCCCCTTCTTTAACTTGTTAAACTACAGTAACATCATTTATTGATGTGACAATTATTGTTTGTAAAAACTGAAAATCATTTTCTTTTTTTCACAGACTATCTTTTCATTTAGCATTTTAAAAAATATGATTAATAAAATAATCTCATTTTCAATACATAACAAGCTCATCATTGGAATGATGATGATTGCTTGGATTGGAGTCGGTATTTTCTCCATGAATCAAGTACCCGTTGATGCCGTTCCAGACATCACCAATAATCAAGTACAAGTAATAACAACGTCCCCTAATTTAGGAACCGAGGACATTGAACAATTTGTGACCTACCCCGTAGAATTGGCCATGGCTAATTTACCTGGAGTTACCGAAATTCGTTCTATATCCCGTTTTGGACTCTCCGTAGTAACCATCGTTTTTGAAGACGATATGGGAACCTATTTACCCCGACAGTTAGTTTCCGAAAAATTAGGCGATGTAAAAGGGCAGATTCCTGAAAAGTTCGGCGCTCCATTTATGGGCCCTATCAGTACGGGACTGGGAGAAATATATCAATACACCTTGGATGTAGCACCCGAATTTGCAGACAAATACACAGATACTGACTTACGAACCTATCAAGATTGGATTGTAAAACGTCAGATGGCCATGCTTAAAGGAGTGGTAGAAGTCAATAGTTTTGGAGGTCGCGTAAAACAATATGAAGTAGCCGTAGACCCTAATCGATTAAAAAGTATGAACGTTTCAATGGCTGACATTTTCAGAGCCCTTGAAATGAACAACGAAAATACTGGAGGCGCCTATATTGTAAAGAATCACAAGGCAAATTTCATTAGAGGAGAAGGTTTAGCACGTTCTATTGAAGACATCAATATGATTGTGGTGAAAACAGAAAACGAAATCCCCATTCTTGTAAAAGACGTTGCAGAGGTTCGTATCGGTCATGCCGTTCGTTTTGGTTCCTTTACTAAAAACGGAAAAGGAGATGCTGTAGGAGGAATGATTTTAATGTTGAAAGGAGAAAACTCCAACGATGTTATTGCCCGTGTAAAAGAACGTATTATAAGTATCGAAAAATCATTACCTGAAGGTATCAGTATCAAACCATTTATAGACCGAGCCGATTTAATTGAACGCACTACAAGTACTGTTCGTAATAATTTATTGGAAGGCGGATTGATTGTAATTTTTGTATTGGTCTTATTTTTAGGGAATTTCAGAGGAGGTTTAATTGTAGCTTCTACAATCCCACTCTCCCTCCTATTTGCTTATATAATGATGAACATTTTTGGGGTTTGGTCTAATTTAATGAGTCTCGGAGCTATTGATTTCGGGATTATTGTAGACGGTGCCGTTATAATTGTAGAAAGCGTCGTTTTTTATACAGTAATGCATGTTCAGGCCACTAAAAAGACAGAATTATCTCAAGATGATTTAGATAGTATTTCCTATAAATCGTCCAGCAAAATGATGAATGCCGCGTTTTTCGGGCAGTTAATCATCTTAATTGTATTCCTACCCATTCTTACCTTACAAGGTGTAGAAGGAAAAATGTTTACGCCGATGGCCATGACCTTTAGCTTTGCGGTAATTGGTGCCATGATTTTATGTTTGACCTATGTCCCTATGATGGCGGCTTTATTTATGAGTAAGAAACCATCGCAAAAAAAATTATGGGGAGATAAATTTATCAGTTGGTTAAGCGAAAAATATGAGCCGCTATTAATCGCTGCATTGGGTAAAAAGAAATTAATTTTAGGAGTATCTCTAGTGATGTTAGTGATAGCATCCATCACTTTTTCTAATATGGGAGGTGAATTCATCCCCAAATTGGACGAAGGAGACATTGCCATGCAAGCCTTATTAAAACCGGGAAGTTCTTTAGAAGAAACAGAAAAGGTTTCTACTTTAATTGAAACTATTATTTTAGAAAACTTTCCAGAAGTAACCGAAGTAGGTTCTCGAATAGGAGTCGCAGATTTACCAACAGATCCTATGCCTATGGACATTGCAGATATGTTTATTATGTTAAAACCAATGGACGAATGGGTATCTGCAAGTACAAAACCTGAATTGATAGAAAAAATCAAAGAAAAACTAGCGGTAATACCCGGGGTAAACTATGAGTTCTCACAACCTTTAGAACTGCGTTTTAATGAGTTGATGACCGGAGTACGACAAGATGTTGCTATTAAGTTATTTGGTGAAGATTTAGATATATTGGCTATTTACGCGGAGAAAATGGCTGAAATCATAGGAAAAGTACCAGGTGTTGCAGACATGAAAGTGGAAGCCACGAAAGGACTTCCTCAAATGACCGTACGCTACGACCGTCAAAAACTAGCACAGTACGGATTGAACGTTCAAGATTTGAATACCATTGTAAGAACCGCTTTTAGTGGAGAAACAGCAGGGTTAATTTTTGAAGGAGAAAAACGATTTGAATTGGTTGTGCGTTTAAAAAAGGAGCACAAACAAAGCATGAACGACTTAAAAAACATTTATGTAAATCTGCCCAACGGGAATCAGATTCCAATGAATGAAGTGGCTACTATTAGTTATGAATCGGGACCTATGCAAATCTCCAGAGAAGGCACTAACCGCAGAACCTATGTAGGGATTAATGTACGAGGAAGAGATGTAGAGTCTGTCGTGAATGAGATTCAAACAGAACTAGATGCCAACTTAAAATTACCCTCGGGTTATTATATCAAATACGGAGGAACGTTTGAAAATTTAGAACGTGCCAAGTCTCGTTTACTAATTGTGGTCCCTATCGCATTGGTATTGATTTTTGTACTCCTATTTTTCGCTTTAAAATCATTCAGTCAATCTATTATGATATACATGGCCATTCCCCTATCAGCCATTGGTGGTGTTTTCGCCTTATGGTTACGGGATATGCCTTTTAGCATCTCGGCAGGAATTGGATTTATTGTATTGTTTGGTGTTGCCGTATTAAACGGATTGGTTTTGATAACCAGTATGAACGATTTAAAAGAAGAAGGTTTGGGACTTCGAGAACGTATCATTAAAGGAACAAAAGAACGTATCCGACCGATATTCCTAACTGCTTCTACAGATATTTTAGGATTCTTACCAATGGCTATTTCTGCATCTGCTGGTGCCGAAGTACAACGACCTTTAGCCACGGTGGTTATTGGAGGAATGCTTACTGCATCTGTTTTAACCTTGATTATCATTCCCATTTTATACAGTATTGTAGAAGCGAGAGCAGAGAAAAAGGAAGCACTAAAAGAAGTGAATAAGAACAGGAATGGAGGTGTTAGTTTTGCAACCATACTCAGTGTTCCAATGTTACTCGGAGTTTTATTTATGGGAACAGAAACCTATGCGCAAGCCCCTGTACAAACATATACTTTAGATGCTGCTATAGCTTACGGATTAAAACACAATGGAAACATACAGTCTGCCAATCTAGAAATTGAACGAAGGAATGCTTTAAAAGGTGCTTCCATCGATTTAGAAAAAACAGAAATTGGTATTGATTACGGGAAATACAATAGTTTTGAAACCGATATGGCGATACGTATTACCCAGCGTTTTAAAATGCCTACAGTATATAAAAATCAAAAAGAATTGGCTAAAAGTTATAGTACTGCCAGTGAACTTGATAAAATAAATACGGAAAACGAATTGATTACCGCAGTAGAACGCACTTGGTATGCCTTAGTTAATTTAAAAATGCGTCAAGCATTATTAAACTATCAAATAGAGGTGTTTACACAGTTTTCTAGAGCTACGAGCATAAGGTATCAAACCGAAGCAGGAACCCTCTTAGAAAAGGTGACAGGGGAAGCAAAATTATCTTCTGTAGCCGTTAAACTGACACAAAACAACGCGGATATTTCTATATACAGAAAACAACTCCAGTTATTATTAAACAGTCCCACGGAAGTAGACGTCCCTTCGGATGCCGTTTCAAAAAAAGCACTAGAATTAACCATAAGTCCTTCATTGATTAAAAACAATCCAAGCCTAAAAGCGGTATTGCATCAAATAAACATCAGTGAGCGAGCATACGACTTAGAAAAATCAAATTTATTACCCGAATTTTCTATTGGTTATTTAAATCAATCCTTGGTTGGAAACCACACAAGAAATGGAGTAGATAAATTTTACGACAACAGTCAGCGGTTTTCTGGTCTTTTGGCAAGTATTTCCATTCCTCTTTGGGCAAAATCCAATGTGGCACGTATCAAAGCGGCTCGCATAAGCAAACAAAAAGCAAGTAACGATGCCCGCTATTTTGAAAGTGTATTGAAAGGAAACTACGAACAGGCAGTTCAAACTTATTTGAAACATAAAAATGCATTGGAATATTACGATACCAATGCGCTACCTCAAGCTGAATTGATACTCTCAAATGCCAAAAAAAGTTTTGAAAACGAGGCTATTAATTATGTAGAATACGTCCAGAGTTTAAGTATTGGTATCACTATAAAAAGCGATTATTTAAACCAGTTATCAGATTATAACCAAGCCGTTATTGCCTTGGAACAATTATTAGGAAATCCAAATTACACAAAATAAAACATCAGAAATAATGAGTACAACATATTTAAAATATCTATTCACAGCACTATTAGTGACATCGCTCTTGATTTCTTGTAATGATAAAGCTCCACAAGAAAAAGCAAGCGAAGAAAGTCACGAAGGACATGACGACCACAAGGGAGAAGAAGAAGAAAAAGTAACCAGTGTCACCCTCACCAAACAGCAAATGAAAGCCATAGAATTGGTCTTAGGAAGTGTTGAAAAACGCACAATGAGTGTTGGTATTCCTGTAACTGGAAATTTAGAATTAGCACCACAAGACCGCGCGGATATCAGTCCGTTTATGGGAGGAATTGTTAAATCTATCCGAGTAATCGAAGGAGATCATGTAAAAAAAGGACAGATATTGGCGACTTTACAACATCCTGATTTTATACAGTTACAACAGGACTATATTACAGGATTAAGCTCTTTAGCTTTGTTTAAAAAGAATTACGAGCGTCAAAAAACCTTGTATGAGGAAAAAATAGGTTCGGGAAAATCTTTTCAAGAAACCACCAATGCATATCACAATAAAAAAACGGAGATTCAAGCCTTAAAAATGAAGTTAAACATGTTAGGGATTAGCGCAAATAGCGTTGCCAAAGGCAATATTTATTCAGTATTGACAGTAACATCGCCATTTGCAGGAACCGTAAGTTTGGTAGAAACAAATATTGGCGCATATGTGGCTCCTTTAAGTAAGCTATTTGAAGTGGTAAATAACGATGAATTACATGCCGATTTTAGGGTCTATGAAAAAGACATTAACAAGGTAAAAGTAGGACAGCAATTATTTTTTACAACGTCTAGCGTGGAAGGCACCGAATTTGAAGGAAAGATACATGCCATTAGCCCTGTTTTCGAAGAGAATCCAAGAGCCTTACATATTCATGCTGACATACAAAACAGCAAGAAAAACTTGATTCCTGGGATGTATATTCAAGGACGTATTATCGCCAAAAGCGTACTTACAAATACGGTTCCCAATGAGGCCATCGTCAGTGAAAATGACAAAACATATATTTTTGTATTGAAAGAAGAGTATGAAGAGGAAGCATCAAACACCGATGAACATGAACACGATAGTCATAAAGACAATGAACTCAGCTTTGAAATGACAGAAGTAATTACGGGAGAAATCAGCGAAACTTACACAGAAATAAGACTATTGAATCCTCTTTCAAAAGAGGCTAAAATAGCCCTTTCGGGCGCTTATTATTTACTCGCTGAAATAGGAAAAGGAGAAACCGAACACAGCCATTAAAAAACAGCTAATTAGTAGTATTCCAAAACCAATAATTAGTACACAGCTCAAAATCTAACTGATTTTTGGGCTGTTTCTATTTAAACACGAACACGGCAGTAATTTTCATGTTAAAAATCATGGTTACAAACTCAATTATTCCGTATTTTTGCCTTTTTAATTACCTATTAAACATTCATCAATATGAGATTTTTAAGTCTAATTTTAAGTGTTGTTATACTCGCATCATGTAACACACAAACAAAACAAGAATACAAAGCAATTGACAATGCCACCGCAGCACATAAAAACATGCACAAAGTGATGGTCAAAGAAGTGCTACAAACCAGTAGTTACAGCTATTTATTAGTCAATGAAGCTAAGTCTGATTTTTGGATCGCAACGAGTAAATCGGATGTTAAAACCGGAAGCGAAATTTATTACACCAAAGCAACCAAAATGGTGAATTTTAATTCTAAAGAACTAAACAGAGTTTTCGAAACACTGTATTTAGTGGATGCTATAAGTGATAAACCTATTTCGACCAATTTAGCTAAACAGGCTTCAAATCCTCACAAAACGACAAAACAAAAAGCAAAAGGAGGTACAAAACTAAAGCAAGACGTTAAAATTGACGCCATAAAAGGAGGAATCACCATTGCTGAATTATACAAGAACAAAACAGCATTGTCTGGTAAAAAAATCCTTATTAAAGGAAAAGTAATCAAAGTAAATAAGAACATTATAGACCGTAACTGGATTCATATTCAAGATGGTTCTCAATTCGAATCAAACTACAGCTTGACCATCACTTCAAAAGAGTTGGTAAAAGTAGGTGATATCGTAACGTTTGAAGGTATTGTAACCTTGGACAAAAAGTTTGGTGCTGGTTATTCGTATGAACTTATCGTAGAAGAAGCAGTGGTAAAATAAGCTTGTTTCAATAAAGAAATTCAACCTCTTACATTATATGTAAGAGGTTTTTTTGATTAAATAAACATCGCTTTCGCTTCCTTTTAGATTCGTTATCTAAAGAAATCCTCAAGTCACACCTTAGACCAAATACAATCCAAAATGATCGATATAAATAGTTCACCTAATCAAGTTGATCACCAGCATCTTACGTCCTATCGTCATTGAAAAACAATATATTAGCGAAGGATACCCTTAGATTTCTCTCCTAGCTAAAACAAAAAACAATTCTATTTCTAAACCGTCACTTGGAAATGCATTTGGTATTACTCATCCCTAACTGTTCCTCATTTCTTTAGTACCCTTTAAAAACCTTGTAAACATCAACAAGGACTTCCGAAACATTTAGGTTGCTTTCTTATTAATTACACACGTATAAATACCGGAAATTTGATCAAAAGTCATCAAATAAAAAAGAGTCATAGCAATACTGAGTACCGCTATCGTTTTCATAATTATTCACTGGGAACACCTGTTTTAGGTGTGTTTTGAGCTATTTGGACAGTCCTAACTGCGCTTTAAGAAAGCCTAAACCATAGCCGGTAAACTGCACTAAGGTTGTAATACAGCACAAGGTGGCAACGATTACATCTTTATATCTAAACATACAACCTATGAATAGTATACAAAAATAAACACCAAAACAAGAAATTAAAAAGGTAGCTCCCATAGCATACCCAAGTAGCGCAATTAAAAACAACAAGATAAATACCGTCGGAAACCAATAGGTGATTTTCCCTGTATTTGGGAACTTTTTATTTAAAAACGGACGTGCGTATCCAAAATTATTTGTCTGCTGGTAAAACTGCTTTAAAGTACTTCGACGCTTATGAAACACATAAGCTTCTTCTATCAATTGTGTTTCAAAACCTAATTCCCACAACCTAAAACTCAAATCTATGTCCTCCCCTATTTTCATTTTTGAAAATCCTTGGGTCTTTTCAAAAGCTATTTTAGAAATCCCTAGATTAAAACTTCGCGGTTGAAATTTGTTTTTCGCTCTTTTATTCCCTCTAATTCCACCTGTAGTCATCATGGATGTCATGGAATAATCAATCGCTTTTTGCAGAAGAGAAAATGAAGGATGTGCCGCATCTGGCCCTCCAAAAGCATCCGTAAAATTCGTCTTTAGTCTTTTTTCTATGGCCGCTATATATCCCTCAGGAACAATCACATCAGAATCCAATATTAAAAAATAATTTCCAGTAGCTCTTTCCATTCCATAATTTCTACTTTGACCTGCGCCTGAATTGGGCTTGAAAAAGTAGCGAATATTCAACGTATCTTCAAACGAAGCGACTATATCCTTCGCATCTATGTCGGAACCATCTTCCACAATGATGACTTCAAATTCTTTGTGATGTTGCTTTTCTAAACTCTCTAGTAATTCTTTAATTTCTTGAGGTCTGTTGAATACAGGAACGATGATGGAATATTTTAGTATCAAGGGTCGTTGGTTGCTGGTTGTTAGTTGTGAGTTACTGGTTACTGGTTGCTTGCAAAAAACACATAGTGCGTCTTTCTCTTCTCTCTATTCAGATTCTTTAGAAAAAATATCCATGACTTCGGTACTCATCCCTACATTGGAGAATCCTCCATCGTGAAACAAGTTTTGCAGCGTTACTTTCTTCGTTAAATCAGAAAACATACTGATGGTATAATCTGCACATTCAAGGGCTGATGCATTTCCTAGGGGTGCCATTTTATCGGCATAATTCAGAAAACCATTCAATCCTTTTACACCTTTCCCTGCGGTAGTCACTGTAGGTGATTGAGAAATCGTATTGACCCTCACCTTAAAATCTTTCCCGAAATAGTAACCAAAACTACGCGCTATAGATTCTAAATAAGCTTTATTATCGGCCATATCATTGTAATCTGGAAATACACGTTGCGCTGCCATATAGGTCAATGCAATAATACTTCCCCACTCATTCATGGCTTTTTTATTGTATAATACCGACATCACTTTATGAAAAGACAAGGCAGATACATCCCATCCTTTCACAGAAAAATCATAGTTCAAGTCTGTATAGGATTTTTTCTTACGCACATTCACCGACATTCCAATCGAATGTAGTACAAAGTCTAATTTCCCTCCTAAAATATCTTGTGCTTTCTCTACTAAGTTTTGAAGGTCCTCTATGGAAGTTGCATCTGCAGGAATTACGGTCGAATTCGTCTTTTTTGCCAACACATCAATACTTCCCATTCTCATAGCAGCAGGTGCATTTGTCAATACGAACGTCGCTCCTTCCTCATGTGCTCTTTCAGCTGTTTTCCAAGCGATTGATTGAGGATCTAAAGCTCCAAAAATGATTCCTTTTTTACCTTTTAGTAAATTGTACATATATCGCTTCTTTGTTACAGGACGTTTAATAATTGTTTGGCGTGTTTTACCGCCGTTTCGGAAGGGTTTTTACCCTCTAACATTTCGGATATTTCCACAATTCGTTCTTCTGTAGATAATRCTTTTAAATGTGTMTTRGTCGCATTGTCCTTTACTTCCTTGTATACTTTATAGTGCTGGTTTCCCTTSGCGGCTATTTGYGGTAAATGTGTAATTGAAATTACCTGCATGTTACGGCTCATTTGCTGCATGATYTCTCCCATTTTATTGGCRATATCTCCAGAAACACCGGTATCAATTTCATCAAATATRATRGTAGGTAGTTTTGTGTATTTAGAAAGAATCACTTTTACTGCCAACATAATYCTWGACAATTCTCCTCCAGARGCTACTTTTTTCAAGGCRCCAAAATTACCACCTTTGTTTGCAGATAATARCCACGATAATTCRTCTTTTCCGTTGGYATAAAATTGTGTTGTTTTTTCCAAAACAATATTAAATTGRGCATTYTCCATTCCCAGAACCTCCAGTACTTTRTGTAGCTGCTTGGTTAATTTAGGGATGGCTATTRCTCTATTYTCATGTATTTTATCWGCCAAGGYATYCAACTCCRCYTCAAGARCAGCTARKGCCWCTTTTTTAGCATCAATMGTCTCGGTCATATTTTCRSAYACRGACACCAATTCATACAATTCACGGTGTTTTTCCTTCAAACCAAGRAYTGTATCGACCTGATGTTTCTTTTGCAAATCGTATATCATTTGCARTCTATCATTCAAACGTGCRATTTCTTSMGGRTCGTATTGTACCGTTTCRTYCAACGWTTCCAATTCCGAAACAATGTCTTTTAATTCTATGACAATACTTYCTATACGTTTACTTAGGTCMTCRTACTCACTTCCAAAAGAAGCAATTTTCTGYAAATTCCCTAGTAAATTTAACGTATTACTYTGTAATCCAACRTCCTCYGYACTCGCAATGGCRATTGCTTCMGATARGTTTAGCTTAATATCTTCACTGTTRTTCAAGATGGATAATGTAGCTTCAATTTCTTCTTGCTCSCCTTCCTTTAAATCGGCCTCRTCTAACTCGAGAAACAAGTGATTGTTATAATCAAATTTCTCTGCCAATTCCTTTTGRCTYCCYAAYAATTGCTGTAATTCTTTCTSACAGGTTTTGTATAAAACCAAGCTATCCTTGTAAGAAGTAAGTGTTTTTTTATTAGCAGCTAAGGCATCTACAACCATACATTGAAAATCTGTATCAGATAATTTCATGGTTTGGTGTTGGGAATGAATGTCTATAAGACTCGTACCCAATCCTTGCAGCACTTTTAAATTTGCAGGAGTATCATTAATGAAAATTCGCGATTTACCACTTGGTAAAATTTCTCGGCGAATAATAGTTTGTTCTTCGAAGTCAAGATCTGCATTTTTAAAATACGCCTTTAAACCATAGTTCTGAATATCAAATTCAGCTTCTATAATACATTTTGCGGCAGAATTTTTCAGAACGCTCAAATCCGCTCGATTTCCTAAAACCAGCCCAAGAGCACCTAATAGAATTGACTTACCTGCCCCAGTTTCACCCGTAATTATGGATAAATCTTTTTTAAAATCGATATCCAATGTATCAATTAGGGCGTAATTATTTATAAAGAGTTTTGTTAACAAGATTCCAAATGTTTACGCAAAAATACTATTTTATTTTAACCCAGTTGTCAGCATTTAGCGGAGAAATTTTTTGCAGGTTATTTCTCACTTGGCTGGAATTAAATGAAGGACCATCCTTAAAAACATCCGTAATTTCATTGGCTTTTGAATCCATGAAAACACGCAATAAATACGCTTCTGGTCTTCGATCATACACGTTTTTTAATAATTGTATCGCTTCTGCGATCACTGTCTTCCCTTTTTTGGCATCTGAAGCCATAATATCCATTCCTTTTCTATGGTACAAATAGGTAGCGTTTCTAAAATCTTCGTACGTAGATGACAATAAATTATCAATTAGCGTATATCGTGTACGGCTTCCATCGTTTTGATTCCACCCTTTAAAGCCACTTTGCTGTGCAAGTACTAAGATATTCTGTGCGGTTTCAAAATAGTCAGTTCCTCCACTCAGGGCAAAACTATCTGCATCCATTCCTAAAATAGTATAGACATAAAAAGTAATCAGGGATTCTAAGTTTGAACCAAAATTATCCTTGCTGTATTGCAAGGGTTGAAATTCCGTATAATTAAAGGCAAAGTTATCGTCTTTAAAATTAAAAACAGGTGTCAAATACACCGATCCATACACGGGTCTAGAAGCCTGAATTTGGATATTTCCTTTAAACGCATCGCCTGAATATTCGGTAATTGTTACCGTCATATTACATTCTATACGTTCTTGTATTTTATAATCTTGCTGGGTCCATTTTTTGCGATTCACAAATTCATTCAATGCATTTTCCAATGTCTTAAACACTTGCTTGTTAGAACCAGGGATTTTATCTGCATTAACAGTGATGGAACAATTTAATTCTTGTGCCGATACAGACACGGAAACGATGAGCATGAAAGCTACTAAAAGAATTTTACGCATTAATCTTAGAAATTATCTCGTTAAATATATCTACTGCAACAGCTGCTTTAGATTTGAGACTAAATTCCGAAATTTTTTCCGATTTATCAATTAAAGTGACCTTATTCGTACTTTTTTTAAATCCAGCGCCTTTATCTCGAAGAGAATTCAAAACGATAAGGTCTAAGTTTTTCTTTTTTAATTTCCCTAAGGCATTGTTTATTTCGTTATCGGTTTCTAAGGCGAAACCAACTAAAAATTGTCCTTTTTTCTCAGCACCGAGGGATGCTAAAATATCTTTTGTTTTCATCAAGTCAAGTGAGAACTCACTAGATGATTTTTTTATTTTTAATGTGGCTACGTGTTTCGGCGTATAATCTGCTACAGCAGCAGCACAAATCACAATATCACACACATTATAATCAGCATGCGCAGCATCATACATCTCCTGTGCACTTACCACGTCCACGCGTTGAATAAGCGGATGTGAAACAGACTCGTTACTAGGGCCTGAGATTAAAACTACCTCAGCACCTAAATTAGCCGCTTCTCTTGCTAGTTCAAAACCCATTTTACCAGAAGAATGATTTCCAATAAAACGAACTGGATCTATAGATTCGTAGGTAGGTCCAGCGGTAATCATCACTTTTTCACCTTTTAAGGGTAAGTATTGAGACAGGTCTTTTTCAATAAATGCAACAATTGATTCAGGTTCAGCCATACGCCCTTCCCCTATCAATCCACTGGCTAAAAACCCAGAGGTTGCAGGAATACACGTATTCCCAAAAGATTTTAAAGTCTCTATATTTTTTAGTGTACTTGGATGTAAATACATATCCAAATCCATTGTAGGAGCAAAATACACGGGGCATTTTGAAGATAAATAAGTCGCTAATAATAAATTATCGCAAATCCCATTCGCCATTTTAGCCATGGTATTCGCCGTGGCTGGCGCAATAATCATAAAGTCTGCCCATAGTCCGTACTCCACATGACTGTTCCATACGGCACTGTCATCATTTTTATTGTAAAAACTAGAAGCTACGGGATAATTAGAAAGGGTAGATAATGTAAGCGGTGTTACAAAATCCTTAGAAGCAGGAGTCATGATAACGCGTATCTCGGCTCCTGCTTTTATAAAGTATCTTACAAGATGTGCTGTTTTATAGGCTGCTATTCCGGCGGATATGCCTACTACTATTTTCTTACCTTTTAATACAGACATTGCTCTTGTAATATTAAATTTATTGGTTATCGTTTTCTGGATTTCTGTGATAGATTCTATCTTCTAACCATTCTTGCACTGCAATTGCGGTCGGTTTCGGTAATTTCTCATAGAATTTAGACACTTCGATTTGCTCTTTGTTTTCAAAAACCTCATCTAAACTATCATTATGAGTTGCAAATTCTTCCAATTTCTCAACCAACTCATTTTTCAAATCTCCATTTATTTGCGTCGCTCTTTTTGCAATTATAGAAATAGCTTCGTAAATGTTCTGCGTAGGCGACTCAATCTTAACTTTGTCATAAGTTACTGTTGTTAATTCTGCCTGTGTGTTTTTATAATCCATTGCTTTAATTTTCTACTGTTAGTGCTACTAGTACGTTTATTTCTTTAGTAATATTCTTCATTAACTTATCCGCCTCTTTTTTAAACTTAGATGCCGGAAAATTACGATTAAACCTTTCATACGCTTTCTTTGCATCTTTTAATCGTTCTTTTTTCTTTGTAAAATAACTCTTTACACCTAAATCATGCGATGCTTTTAACTTAAAAAACAAGGCCTCTTCTTTATAAGAAGTTCCTAAGTGATCTGATAATAAATTATCAAAAGAGGTAATAGATGCACGGTAATCACTAATGTGATAATACTGTTTTGCTATTTCAAAAGATTTCGTCTCTAACTTAAACGTAAGCTCAGCTATCTTTTTATTCGCTAATTTCAAACGATCAGAATTTGGGTATTCGTAAATAAAATTCTGCAAGGCGTTAAGCGCTTCATTGGTTTGCTTTTGATCTAAACTATAACTAGGTGAATCTAAATAATAGCTATCGGCAGCCAAAAATGAGGCTTCTTCCTTTTTAGAACTATTCGGATAGTTTTTTGCAAACTTATCAAAATAATACGCAGCCATTGTATAATCCTTTGTATTATAGTGTGCTTGAGAAACCATAAATTGGATACGTTCCATTTGAGGTTTTCCACGGTATGCAGGAGTTATCTTTTCAAACAACACCAACGATTTCGAAAATCTTTGTTGCTCGTATAATTCAGTAGCTAATTTATATTGTTCTTGTTTCGTCCCTTTGTTTAGTACTTTTTGGTACTCACTACAAGACACTAAGCTAATAGCGGCCAACAGTATGATTGAAAAATTTTTAATTTTTTGCATTTTGCAAAATTAGTTATTTAAGTTGGATTAATAAAATATTTTATTCGGTTTATGAATCACAAAAATAACACGCTATTTCAATAATAAAGCATCTGCATTCATAATTGTATGTTAATACTATAAGGTTGAGCCTGCTGCTTGCGCTGCGGCAGATATTTGTTTAATGTCATTATCAAACAAGTATAAGCCTGCAGTATTATCACCAATTAATTTAATCTTATCTAAAATCATACGTGCTTGTGCTTCTTCTTCTATTTGTTCGGCTACATACCACTGTAAGAAATTATGTGTCGCATAATCTTTATTTTCAAAGGTAAGATGTACGAGTTCATTGATACTTTCAGACACAAACAATTCATGTTTAAATAAGGTTTCGAACATTTCTTTAAAAGAACCAAATTCTAATGAAGGCGCATTTAATTGAGATACTTGGGCATGTCCTCCTCGTTCGTTTACATATTTAAATAGTTTTAACATATGCATACGTTCCTCATCCGATTGGTTATACATAAATTCCGCAACACCTTCTAGTCCTTGAAGCTCGGCCCATGAAGCCATTGCTAAATATATTTGTGAAGATTCGCCTTCTATTCTTATTTGTTTGTTTAACGCTGTTTGAATTGCTTCTGAAATCATAATAAACTATTTATAGTTTTTAATAAAGGTTTGTATTTTTTGATGTAAATCTGCAGAAGCTTTCACCAATGGCAAACGAACTTCGTCAGAACAAATATCTAATTGCTGTAGCATTGCTTTGATTCCTGCAGGGTTACCCTCACTAAAGATCAATTCTATACTATCCAATATTTGATACTGTAAAGTAAAGGAATTTTTAGCATCATTTTGCAGCCCTAAGTCAATTAATTTAGCAAACTTTTCTGGCAATCCCTGTCCTATCACTGATATGACTCCTGCACCTCCTGCCAAAGTCATCGGCAAGGCAATGGCATCATCACCTGAAATCACCATAAATCCACTCGGAGCATTTTGAATCAAAGCCATGGCTTGCACCATATCTCCTGCAGCTTCTTTTACCGCAAAAATATTTTTACAATCGTTTGCCAATCTCAGTACTGTATCTACTTCGATATTTGAGCCAGTTCTACTCGGCACATTGTAAATCATAAGGGGTTTAGGGCACGCATCGCCAACAGCCATAAAATGCTGATAAATCCCTTCCTGACTAGGCCTGTTATAATAAGGAGACACGGACAATACGGCATCAAAATCACTTAAATCTGTATTTTTCACAGCCTCCACAACTTCCGCTGTATTATTTCCTCCTATTCCTAGTACTAACGGTAAAACAGCATTATTGGCCTTAATTATCGTCTTCTTTACAAGCTCTTTTTCTTCAGTGGTAAGTGTTGCAGGTTCTCCTGTGGTCCCTAATACTACCAAGTAGTTTATCCCATTGGAAATTTGAAACTTTACCAATCGTTCTAGCCCGGCTATATCTACAGATTTATCTGCATTAAAAGGCGTTACTAGTGCGACTCCTGTTCCGAAAAATTTATTCATTATAATTTGTTTAAAATCTGTAAATATTTTTTTGCTTCTTGGTTTAATGTCGCCACATCTTTTAATCCCGTTGCGACTACCAAATCATAAAAATCATCATTAATTCCAGCATGACTCACCTTAAATGAAGCTTTTGAAAGTAAAACTAAGGTATCTATATATAAATTAGCGCTTGGACTATAATTTATTAACAAATCAAAGTCTGTTTGTATAAATTGCTGTACTAATGGACTTTTTATAGCCCCATACCATCCAAAATCTGCGTTTCCAAACATCGCCTCTTTATTGGCTTCTTTTTTAACATCTAACGTAGGTTTATATACTAACAATGTTACCTGGTTTTTATGAAAACCAAATCTCTTTGTAAGATCTTTAAGTACCGATGCTCCTTCTATATTATCCGTTAAAAGCAGTCCGACTGTTTTAATTTTTTTATTGGCCTCACCGAGGTGTCTACCCTTATTTTCTCTTCGCTTTTTCTCTAAAAAAGATTGAAGTGTTTTTCGTTTTAATCCTGTAAAAATCATCTATATTTACACTTAGGTACACAAAACTAATCAAATTACTTAGTTAAAAAAATTATGAAGGCTTCAAACTAGGCTTCTTCTAAACAATCCCTTAAAAACATGCACTCTATGAATTATTTTAATTTTAAATTTCTCGCTGGTTGCGCTTTATTTTTAATGATGTTTTCCTGTACTCCCTCCAAAAAACAATTGGTTGAAATACAAACACGCCTTATTCCTGTAACTGACACCTACCAAACCGATAGTTTGATAGAAAATTACATCCTACCTTACAGAAATTCTGTCCACAAAGAAATGTCTACAGTACTAAGCTATACGCCTATCGACTTAAACTCATTTGATGGAAAACTAGAAAGCACCCTTGGTAATTTACTTGCCGATTTATGTTACGAACAAGCCAATCCTGTTTTTAACAAACGCACGCAGAAAAACATAGATTTTGTATTGTTTAACCATGGAGGTATCCGTGCTCCCATAGGAAAAGGAGGAATTACTAAGCGGCATGCGTTTCAATTGATGCCTTTTGAAAACACCTTAGTTGTGGTAGAATTGACAGGAGACAAAGTATTAGAAATGGTCACCTATTTAAATAAAAGTAACCGTGCTCATCCAATATCTAAGCACGTAAAACTACATTTCAAGAAGGATGTCATGACGACTTTCACTATCAATAAACAAAACTTTGACCCTAGTAAAAACTATTATGTTCTTACTTCCGACTACCTTCAAAAAGGAGGAGACAAAATGAACTTTTTTGCAAACCCTGTAAGTTTACACGAGCTAGATTATAAATTCAGAGCGGCCATACTCGATTACTTTGCAAAAACAGATACCATAAAAACTCAATTAGACCAACGTTTTAAACGCCTAAACTAAGCCAAATGAACAGAAGAAATTTTATACAAAATACCGGACTAGTTACAGCAGGATTAACCTTGGGAGGTTTATCATTGCAATCGTTTAGTACTGATAGTCGCACAAAAATAACCATCTTACATACCAATGACACTCATAGTCATATAGATCCTTTTGCTGCCAATCATCCAAAATACCCAAACCAAGGTGGGGTCTCTAGACGAGCGACCTTAATAAATGCCATTCGAAAAGAAAACCCAAACACCTTACTCTTGGATGCTGGAGATATCTTTCAAGGAACCCCTTATTTTAATTTTTACGGTGGAGAATTGGAATTTAAGTTAATGAGCATGTTGAAATATGATTGTGCTACCCTAGGAAATCATGATTTTGACAATGGTGTTGCTGGTTTTTACAAGCAATTACCACATGCCAAATTTGATTTTGTATCTGCCAATTATGATTTCAAAAACACCCTTCTTGACACCTTAGTAAAACCCTATAAAACCTTTGTAAAAAACGGAATTAAAATAGGCGTTTTTGGACTAGGCGTAGAACTTGACGGACTCGTTTTAAAACAACTCTACAAAGAAACCAAATACAATGACCCTATTGCTATAACTCAGCAAATCACCAATACCTTAAAAAAGGAAGAACACTGTGATTTGATTATCTGTTTATCCCATTTAGGCTACCAATACAAAGGAGATCCTACGAAGATTTCTGATTTAAAATTAGCTGCTGCCACTAACAATATCGATTTAATAATTGGGGGACATACACACACATTTTTAGACAAACCAACCTCCGTAACCAATACAGACGGCAAGCAAGTATTAGTGAATCAAGTGGGGAAATATGGAATTAATGTAGGCCGTGTCGATTTTTACTTTGATGACTTAAAAAACATAACATCTAACGGAGGAAGTATCCCTGTTTAATACTTTTTAAAAGCCAGGCTATACTCAAATAATGGTGTTTTATTTGAGTATAGCATTCTAGCATTTTTTTAAATACAAAAAGGCCCTCCTTCCTTATCTCGACGACAATCCTTAAAGATCAAAACACGCCGACAGAATACACACACGTTAAAGCCAGCGTATTTTTATCCATTCTATCTTCAACAGCTCGCTAAGGCAACTACAGATTTTGACTATGAAAAAGCAAAACAAACAATCTCATTGATTTTGCTACGTAACAAAGACGGCAAGAAATCTTAATAAATTCAGTACCTTTAGCCTCGAAACCAATCATTTGGTTCATGCTATGAAAAATTTTATCACATACCCTCATTACAAACTTTTGTTTGTGACAGTACTTAGTGTACTGTTTATTCAATGTCATACGACAAAATGGGCTAGCCTACAAAACCCTGGGATTTCAGAAAAGGCACCAGAAAACATTATACGCCTTTTCAATCAATATCCAGATCAGATAATGGTACTCGAAGCTTCGACACCTGGTTTTGACTACAAATATGATATTGGGGAAAAAGACACGTCTTACGGAAAAAACGACTCTATTTTTAGATTTGATAAGGTATCCTTAAAGTTACACGACAAAATGCCTAAAGGAAAGATCTTTGTAGATTTCACCTTTGAAGATGGAACCCAAAATAAAATAAAAATAGAAAAAGTAGACATCTTACGTTTGACCCCTAAATTCGATACTACAGGTGATATGATACTTCCAGAAATTATAGAAGAAGAATTCAATCGTTTTGGATATGTTTTCAGAAAAGAACATCAAGAATTTTCTATCGACTTAAATGACAATGCTTCCACAGCACTTCTCGAAGCCAAAGACCGAGCCTACAGATGTAGTATCGTAAACAATTGCTTGGCACCTACAAAATGGGAATTTTCATTGACCTCAGCTGATTTTTCAGATTATAAAGGACGTTTAAAAAACAAACGTAACCTGAATCAAAACAAAGTGCTATCACATAGTTGGTTTTACCTAAACAAAGAGCTCTACGCAGCCTTAATTCAATTAAAAAACCCAGGAAAAGACATTCCCTTCGACATGGAATACAATAAGCTTTCCGATTTAGCGGAGCAGGTAAGCATTGATTTTTCCAGTTTGAGAAACCCTATTAAAAGGCGCTTAGCAACAGAGATCATAGAAATAGGACATAAAAGCGGACGGAAAATCATCCCCTTAGACAATGAAATGTATTATAAAAAACAATTTAATTTGTTTTTAGAAGGAGACAATAGCACCTACACGTCCATTCTTCAGAAACCAGTCAAAACTACCCAGTTTAAAGATGCAGGTTTTTATACTGCGGCGAGTCCTAAGGAATTCAGTTTAAATTGGATGCAGTATTTAGATGATGTCCATTTAGATGTACTCAAAGTAAAAGGAACAGAGGCGTATGTAGAAATCACCTTGACGGGGAAATGGGCTCCGTACAAAATAAATATCGGAAATGTAGATTTAGCCCAAATCGATGAACAAAAATTATACGGGATGCTTTTCGGCTTCAATACCTATCCAAAAAGCAGGCGTTACAATCCAAAACAAAGCACCTTATCCTACGATGCAGCCCTACTCCCCGATGCCATAAAGCCTTATGTTTTATTGACAGAAAAAGACAGCGACAAGTGGGTAAACAATCAATACAAAGGCATTGAGAAAATATACCTGACCTACGAAACTCTAGAAAGAGATGTATTGCAAATATATGTGGTTTCTTATGAGAGAATTACTCCTGTATGGATGGCTAGTGTCAAGCTTCCAAAGGAAATAAGAGAAAAAATTAGAATTAGAAAACAACTCTACAGTTATTAATAATCCCATGAGAACCTTACTTCTTTTCACAAGTATTTTGTTTTTTACCTATAGTGGTTTTGGACAAAGCGCAATAAAACACAGCAAACAGCAAACATGTTTTTTCTACACCCAACTAAACCTACATGCAGGACATGTAAATGAGGGTAAAAAGGGAAGATTTGACCTGACGAATCAAGCACCAGACAACCAGGTGGTTTTTCAATTGTTCTGTAAAAATCAATCCCTTATGCAAAAGGGATATATCAAAACGTTTAACCTTGTATCTTACAATATAAGACTGTCTGTCCCCTATCATAAGAGCATCGATAATCTAGGCTATAATCAAGCCAATGTACAATTAAAGCTACTAGATACTTGGATGAAATTCAATACCAAATGGGACCGGACACATTTCTGGATTGGTTACCGCTCCATACCTTATGGACACAATCCAAAACTGGACCCTGCTTCTAGTTTTATGACAAACATTACCAAGATGGACATCGGTTTTGCTCAAGACTTAGGACTGTTTATAAAAACCCCCTTGGCAAACTACCTCGATGTAGAACTCTCCGTAACTTCTGGTGGATTTCTTAATAAGCCCATTGCAATTTATGATCAATTAATTAATGACAACCCCCTACTAGACCAGCAACCTAGATTTTCTTTTAGTGATTACAACTACGAAAACACGTGGCTGCTAACTTCAAGAATTGGAACCCCTACTTTTAAAAGACATGAGTTTGGACTCATATTAAGCACAGGAAATGTAAAAAACATAGAAAACAGGACGGAGATGGCACGTATCAATAGAATTGGTGGTGATTGGATTTACAAACATTATGAAAAGTTAAAATGGTCCAATCAAGTAGTGGTTGGAGATAACCGCATAGACGGCACGGCTTATACTAAATCCATCCACATTCAAACAGCCTTGGATTACTATCTTTTAGATAATTTTATTTTGAGTACTTCGTTTGCCTATACGCGATTTATGAATCGCGACATGAACCACAATAATAAAATACGAACGAGTAGTTTAACCTATGTCTTTTCTCCACATACACGTTTACGACTGAATCAATTTATGAGCCACAAAGCCTCCAATGACCGAAAAAAATGGGGTGTCATGTTACAATTTATTACAGGCTTCGGAAAGAGACCTTAAGCTATGAAACATGTGTATCGAAAACCTTACACCTCTGATTGAGCAACTAAAAGAGCACTTATAAAAAAATTAATCACATTGGACGTCAGATAGCAGCCGTTAATTATTCATCGGCTCCAATTTCAATACCTGGTCCTGCAATAGAATAATTTTCCATTGTTTTCCCTCTAGTTGATTAAATTCACTCGACATATTAATCGTAATAATTGTCTTGTTTACCTCCCATGTTCCATTAGAATTCATAAAAGTTAACGGTGGCGTTCCACAAAACCCAGAATTCCGGTCTGTAAACACATGATTCGCTTGAAATAAAATTCCATAATCATTGGCTATTAAACCTGTCCCTTTTTCATAGCTTACTACATTCTCCTTATATACGGGATGTACCCATGCACCAAGTAAACGCTCTCCGTATGGTGCTGTACTATTCTCTTGAGATTCTGCACAAGAGAACAAGTAAAAAGATAAAAAAACAAGGAGTATTTTAAATAATGATTTCATCGTGTGATCTTTTAAATTTATAAAAAAGTTACAAGCACCATTCAACAAGTTACAGCATACTTTTATACATAATCTTGACTTTAGCAACCGGTTAACTCACTGTATCAAAATCAAAAGAGATGCCATTTCCAATAACAAGACTGTTTTTTAAAAAAACGCACAAACAAGGTTAAAATTCAACTGGAACTTTAAAACTCATTTTTTCATCGCTATCCGCTATGGCATACTTGTGAATTTCTAAGTATCCTTTTTTGAAGCCCTTGGTATCAAAAATTAAATCTGACACAAAAAAGACAGGACCTTCCTTCATCCACTCCCCCTCGGCTTTTAAAATTCCTTTCGCCATTTGGTTTCCTTTGGAATCGAACAAATATACCAGGCCTAGTTCACCTTCATGAGCGAACCAAACACCTTGAGAATTTACGCGAATGCTAAGTGGTGAACTTATTTTTTGATCGGCACTTATATTCACCGTAGGAAGCCCTGTATTATCGACCCCAGCTGATTTTTCAGTTGTAAGTTGCTTTTTATCTGATGTACATCCCGATAAATAAAATAGGCTTACACCTATAAGGATTAACACTCTAAATGTTGTTTTTCTCATAATTATATCGATTTAAATCACATGACAAATCCCTAAACTCATGCCGCCTTATTTAGTGTATTTTATAGGAGCTCCTTCAGTAGAAACTATTAAAAAGAAGTTGTCTTAATTAACAGTAATGCACCCTCTACTTTTCTATAGCGATTTTTAGTAATTAATTTTCCTTTTTCAAATATAAATTCACGGTAATATTCATAGATCGGATTGTAATCTATAAAACGCCCTTGAAATCCACGATCATTTTTATAAATACACTCAAGTATTTCACCTGTGATTGGATGCCACGTCTTATCCAACATCAATGTATCCCTTACAAATGTTTTTTCAGAAATCAACTTACCTCCTGTATCAAAAACTTTTTGAATTCCGTCTTTTTTACCGTTTTTATAATGGGTAAACAAGGTATTAGATAAAAGATTCAACACTTCTAAACCTTCATAAATTTCATCATCTCTATAAATACCTACTCCTATTTTTTTCCCAGTATTCGTACGCCAATACACACTATCTATAGTCTCACCGTATATTTCTGTAGATAAAATATAGTTATCGTTTGGAGGATCAAACTCTATTTTCTTTACTATTTTTCCTTTCTTATAAAAGTACTTCGCCGTTGCTCCTACATACAGCCCTTCATACACTTTTCCGTTTTTATATTCGCAGGTGTGTTCAATTTTTCCGTTTTTTAAATAAACAGTACTGATACCATGAAGAACGCCATTTGTATATGTTTCCGAAGAACTAATCTTACCATCCTTTTTATACCAACAAATGAGACCTTCAAAAACTTCCTTTTCCAAATCAGTAAAATGACCTTCCATTTGCAACACATTGTTGATGTAAAAATCTTTCACATTAAAAAGTGAATCATTTATTTTATCAATGAGTCGATAGTAATGAGCATTGTCCTTGGAGGTCAGTTCCCAGCCTGCATCAAAATAGATTTTTGATTGACCATAGGTATGCCCACTCCCAAAAAGGAGCAATACTGTGATGATAATTAGTGTTGTTTTTTTCATTTATTGCTATATTTTTTTATACTGATTTACACTCAAACAGGAAACAATCCAAACCGCTAAAACCAGAGGTTCACAAATTTTATCGAGCTAAAAATATTCGATAGGGTTTAAATAAAACATTTTTTTCCAACCTTGCCTGTCCGAATCAATTTTCCAAACGTATGGGATTATTGTGAGTATTGCATAGTGTAAGTGCGGTGCTTTCCCTGCAGCATTCCCTGTAGCTCCCACGTTTCCAATCTTCGTTTTTTTTGTTACAAAAGACAAACTGGATGTATTTAACACGTCCAAATGTGCGTAATAATGTAAGCGCCATTTAGGCCCCAACATCACCACCACTTTTCCTCCCATGCTTATTTCTCCCGAAAACAACACGAGTCCAGTCGTTGCCGCATTTATGGGTGTTCCTTTTTTAGCAAAAACATCTACGCCTTTATGCGTAACCGATTTCCCCCAAGGATAAAACCAAAACGATTTTGAATTATAGTCCGATGCAGATGCTCCTTTAACAGGCATTTTTAAATCCTGAGGAATTAAAAACCCAACAAGTAACATTCCTAAGAATCCTATTATAATTTTCTTTCTTTTTCTCAAAATAATTTTTATTTACTTTAGCTATTTCCCAACCTAAAAAGCAATCTTAAATTAAAGAATTGGGAAACCTTTCACTTTTTTTCTATCAATTTTAATGTAAAACATAACCGTGAATATTTATTCACTATAATATCTTGAGACGCTTCATGTGCAATAAACGCAGGAATGATTCCTCTATTGTAACATTGATTCGGTTTTTTAAGCACATCTTGTTTGATCGTATCAATTGAAAATTCCTTTGTAATTTTCAATTAATTTAAAAAAAAATCATTCCCCAAAACAAGCGCGCTCCACTGCCCTAGCCTCTGAGATAATTTCCATAGGATACTCATACAATTCTAAGACTTTAATGGCGTTTCTAGTTTTTAATTTCCCTTCCTTTAATTTATGATCAAAAAACAATGTTTCATTTAGAATAGATTCGCTAAAATGATGCAAGTTGTAATTATCCTCCACCAGTAAATCGGTCAATTCTATATCGTGTGTAGACACCATTACCATATGATTCCCTTTATTTAAATAGGATAAAATCGCTTTTCCTGCAGAAATGCGTTCCACTGTATTGGTTCCTTTAAAAATTTCGTCTAGTACAAACAGGCATGGATCCTTAGATTTGGAGGCTTTTATCAAGTTTTTAATAGTGAGCACCTCTTGCAAATAATAACTCGTCTGTTCACCTAAATCATCCGTAATTCTAATAGAAGAATAAATTTTAAAATACGGAGCCTCGTAACTTTTTGCAAAACAAAAACAGAAGGTCTGTGCTAATATTGAGTTCAAAGCCATGGTTCTAATAAAAGTAGATTTCCCCGACATATTTGAACCAGTTAACAACAAACTATCATTGGCTAATATTAAATCGTTGTCTATGCATTTTTCCACTAAAGGATGTACGATTTCTGTGACCGACAATTTTTTTTCTGATACAAATACAGGTGTACACGTAGGAAGTGCTCCTGCTCTTACCGATGCGGTAGAGAGCGCTGCATCTACTTTTCCTATAAACTGAAACAAGGMATCGATATGCAGTTTTTCCTTTGTGATGTCCTCKATAAAACTATAAAAGACCAACAATTCYAAATTAAACTGAATTTTRAYYAATTCTATRGGAARCCAAARCAAGRMWGCATATTCATTGGYCAAGCCYTTTTCRAACCTWATWAAYTCCGTTTTTAAYTGAATACTCTCTACATGTTTTAWAAAAGARACCTCCTYAAAATGYRCYTTYAGYYCMTCAAAAGACAATAGTTTTTTACTGACTTTTAARGCYTTTGTMARYTGAGAAACWCCRTTGATATAATAATTWATATTGTCCTTATTTTTATARTGRAAYACCGWATTYACRCAAAAYARGGGCAGTAGRAACAARGAAAAYATAGGAKTTACAAAAGCCAACCCCAAGAAWATYACMGAMGCAATAGACGAGGCATAAATAAATTTAAAATAGGGCGGTTTTTTTAGAGGCTCATCATTTATCAACAGCTCTAAATCATAGGCTTCCTCGGTTTTCAAA
>NVRM01000028.1 GCA_002400885.1 Flavobacteriaceae bacterium | reverse complement strand
TATAGGTTGTTTTATTTGTTCTGCAAGGGGGAAATTTGATTATTTTTATTGGGGCGAATTGTGATTCGCCCTTACGCGTTCTTACTGGTTGATATTGTGTGTATTGGGTGGACTAATTATTTTAAGAATTGTTATTGATGTGAACTGAGATTCGCATTTACTACTGTATTAGGGCGAATGCTATTCGCCCCTACCCCAACATTGGGCGAATTAGATTTGTTATTAAAGAGATCCTATAAAGGATCCTATATAAAGGGAGCATCTGATTCTAAATCATGTAGAGACGTAACATGTTACATCTCTACGGTACGGGAAAATTACATTCGTCCAGCCCGTAAATTCTATCCTAATTAAAAAGGCCGCCTATTGGCGACCTTTTTAATTAGGATATCATACGTTATGTATCATTCCAGAAAAACAGACATCTTATCTATATATATATAGAAGGATATCATTTTATCCGCCTTACTCTTTTTATTTACTTATGTAAAAAATCTTTTTTTGCGGTTAATTGCGCTTCCGTTTCTTCATTTTCTTCATCAGGAACACAACAATCTACAGGACATACCGCTGCACACTGTGGTTCATCATGAAAACCAATACACTCCGTACATTTATCTGCAACGATAAAATATACTTCATCATCTATTGCTTCTTGATCTTCATCCGCATTTAGTTCATTTCCATTTGGTAACACCACATTTCCGGATAATGTGGTACCGTCTGATAATTTGTAATTTTCAGCGGCTTCATATATTGCATTGTTAGGGCATTCTGGTTCACAGGCGCCACAATTTATACATTCGTCAGTAATAATTATTGCCATTATTTTATTTCAATTAAATTTGCACAAATATAAACTAAAATTTATTCCAATCAATATGAATCTTAACCAACGAATTGAAGCGTTTGCAACGCTCGGAAAGTTTTTAAGTCAGTTTACTGAAAAAGGGATCCAACAACAAGATAACATCCCACACAACGAACTGTTTTTTGATGCATTCCATATGCAAATAAAACGCGCTAGGGAATACAACAGTTGGTACACAAAAGAGAATGTACTATTCGCTATAGAAGGATGGTCTAAGTCTCTATCTGATAACGAATTAAGCACATGGCTATCCAAGTATCAAATGCCTGAAAACAAGCCACAAACCGTTGCGATTATCATGGCAGGAAACATCCCTCTTGTAGGTTTTCATGATTTTTTATCCGTTTTGATTTCTGGCCATAAGGCCTTGATTAAACTCTCCTCAAACGATAAGCAAATGCTCCCTTTATTGGCTAAATATTTAGAGCATGTGAACCCTGATTTTAAAGGTCGCATCACTTTTACAGTGCAGAAATTGGAGAATTTTGACGCAGTTATCGCGACAGGAAGTAACAATACATCCCGTTATTTTGATTATTATTTCGGAAAACATCCAAATATTATAAGAAAAAACAGAAACTCTGTTGCTATTTTAACAGGCAAAGAAACCAAAGAGCAATTAGAAGCACTGAGTGATGATATTTTCCAATATTTTGGACTTGGTTGTCGTTCTGTTTCTAAATTATACATTCCTGAAGACTATAATTTTGATGCTTTTTTCGAAGCAATGTACAAACATAAGGACATTATCTACTACGATAAATATGCCAATAATTACGATTATAATAAGGCCGTATATTTAATGAGCCTCTTTAAACTGAAAGATAACGGTTTTTTGGTTTTGAAAGAAGAATCTAGTTTTGGTTCTCCTATAGCGACACTTTTTTATGAGTACTACAACGATTTAGAAGCACTTGAGGCAACTTTAAATTCTCAGTCAGATAAGATACAATGTATTGTAAACAATAACATTAACGCAAACTATATCGATTTCGGAGGCACTCAAAACCCCAAATTATGGGATTATTCGGATGGGGTAGATACTATTGAATTTTTGATAAAATTGTGATACTTTTTTTAACTAATTAATGGTGCAGATTTCCTTTTTTTTGTTAAACTTTGCAAGAGTAAAATTTCACAACTAAACAATTTTATGTAATCATTTTATGAAAAAACACAATTTTAGTGCAGGCCCTTGTATTTTGCCACAAGAAGTATTGAAAAAGGCATCAGAAGCAGTCGTAAATTTTAACGATTTAAATTTGTCGTTAATCGAGATATCTCATAGAAGTAAAGATTTTGTAGAAGTAATGGAAACTGCTCGCAGTTTAGTAAAAGAATTATTGGAATTACCTGAGGGCTATTCCGTACTTTTTTTACAAGGAGGAGCAAGTTTAGAATTTTTAATGACGGCCTACAACTTAATGAAAGTTGATGGTAAAGCCGCCTATTTAGACACTGGAGCCTGGAGTTCCAAAGCAATAAAAGAAGCACAAGCATTAGGAGATGTAACCATCATGGGATCTTCTAAAGATAAAGGATTTAGTTATATTCCGAAAAATTACACAGTACCAACAGATGTAGATTATGTACATGTAACATCTAATAATACTATTTACGGTACGCAATTAAAAGAATTCCCAAAAACAGATGCATTGTTAGTCTGTGATATGAGTTCTGATATATTTTCAAAGAAAATCGATTTCACACAATTTGATTTGATTTATGCAGGAGCACAGAAAAACATGGGACCGGCAGGTGCAACATTAGTAATTATTAAAGATGAAATCTTAGGAAAAACAGGTCGTAAAATTCCTGCAATGTTAGATTATCAAGTACATATTAGCAAAGACAGTATGTATAATACACCTCCCGTATTTTCTGTATATGTATCTATGTTGACCTTACAATGGGTTAAGAAGTTAGGTGGATTGGAAGTCATTGAGAAAATGAATGAAGCAAAAGCGGCTATTTTATACAACGAAATAGATAGAAACCCGTTATTTAAAGGATATGCGGCTGTTGAAGACAGGTCGTTAATGAATGTTACCTTTAACTTAACTGACGAAAGCAAGCAAGAAACATTTGACAAGATGTGGAATACTGCAGGAATCAATGGATTAAAAGGGCACCGTTCTGTAGGAGGTTACAGAGCCAGTATATATAATGCCATGCCTATTGAAAGTATTCAGGTATTGGTAGACACTATGAAAAAACTAGAAGAACAAGCTTAAAACTACACAAATGAAAGTATTAGCAAATGACGGAATAGCCACTAGTGGTGTAATTGCATTAGAAAATGCAGGTTTCGAAGTACTATTGACAACGGTAGCACAAGATCAATTGATCAAATACATTAACAAAAAACAAATTGATGTAATCCTAGTCCGTAGTGCGACAACGGTACGTAAAGATATTATAGATGGCTGTCCTTCTTTAAAAGTGATTGGTCGTGGAGGTGTTGGAATGGACAATATAGATGTTGAATACGCTAGAGAAAAAGGATTAAAAGTAATTAACACACCTGCAGCATCCTCTCATTCTGTAGCTGAATTAGTGTTTGCTCACTTATTTGGGATGGTTCGTTTCTTACATGTTTCTAACAGAAACATGCCTTTAGAAGGAGATGCAAACTTTAAGGGATTGAAGAAAGCATTTGCTGGAGGAGTAGAACTAAGAGGAAAAACATTGGGTGTTTTAGGTTTTGGACGTATAGGTCAAGCAACTGCTAAAATAGCACTTGGATTGGGAATGAAAGTCGTAGCCTTTGATCCCTATATTGACAAAGTAAACTTGGAGGTATCATTTTTTGACCATCAATCTTTATTTTTTAATATAGATACGATAACAAAGGAAGAAGTATTAGCGCAATCTGATTTTATCACCTTGCATGTACCTGCCCAAGACAAATACGTAATTTCGAAAGACGAATTTGAAATGATGAAAAAGGGAGCGATTATTATAAATGCTGCCCGTGGAGGTGTCGTAGATGAAATGGCACTTATTGAAGCCTTAGAGTCTGGTCAAATTGCTTCCGCAGCGTTGGATGTTTACGAAAATGAACCGCAACCAGAAATACAATTATTAATGAATCCAAACCTGTCTTTAACACCTCATATTGGTGCGGCAACAGGTGAGGCTCAAAGTAGAATTGGTACAGAACTCGCAGATCAAATTATTGAAATTCTTAAGTAAGACTAAAAATCAATTATTTAAAAGAGTCACTTCTAAAGTGGCTCTTTTTTTTGTTAAAAAAAGAAGCTCCAAACTCTTATCTGATAATAATATAGAAGGAAACCATGAGAAGTAGGAATAAATTCTTACCATTACCAAGTAATTATTAAATAGTTTTCAAAAATCTACGAAAACGTTTTTTTTATTTCAATGCGATGATATTCATTGTATCTTTGAGTATCACTTATAGAACTAAGAAAATCATATGGCCATTATAAAACCTTTTAAAGCAATACGCCCTACTAGAGATAAAGCAGCCCTCGCTACTTCTCGATCGTATGAGGCTTATAAAGAAGATGAATTAAACGCTGCGTTAGATTTTAATCCCTACTCTTTTTTACATGTTATAAAACCAGGATATACGGAAAGCACCGATATTTCCGGCGAAGAACGATTTAACATGGTTCGTGAAAAATACCGTCAATTTAAAAGTGAAAATATTTACCTAAAAGATAAAAAGGCGAGCTATTATTTACACCAGAAAACATTTGGAGATGATTTGTTTTGGGGAATTATAGCAATATGTAATGTAGAGGATTACCAAAACAATGTCATTAAAAAGCATGAGGCGACTATCCAAGACAGAGAAGAACTTTTTGGAAATTATTTAAATGTGACAGGTTTTAATGCAGAGCCAGTACTCCTCACCTACCCTGACAGCCCCTTAATCAACAGGATTTTCATTAAATACGCCAATAAAAGATCGGAGTACGAATTCACAACACATACAAAAAGACTGCATAAGTTTTGGATTATTGATGATGACTTAGATATTTTTAGCATTGAAAAAGAATTTGCACAAATGGACAGTATCTATATTGCCGATGGACATCACCGAAGTGCTTCCTCTAATTATTTAGCCAATAAATTAAAATCCGAAAACCCACATCATACAGGAGAAGAAGATTATAACTTTTTTATGAGTTATTTAATTTCAGATGCTAATTTACAAATTACTGCTTTTGATCGGTTTATTAAAGATTTAAATGGGCTGTCAAAAGAAGAATTTCTAGCAGAGTTAAACATATTATACCGCATAGAAAACCACAAAAAAGACCGCTATAAGCCCTCTAAAAAACATCATTTCAGCATGTACCTAGACGGAGAATACTACTCCCTCTACCTCCGTAATATGGACTATAAAATAAACAATGCTAAGTCCGATTTAGACCCACATATTATTTACAAAACCATTATAAAACCTATTTTGGGTATCGAAAATTTATCTACCGATACACGCATTAAATGCATGCCTGCAAAGTTTGATGATCAACAATTAAAAACCCAAGTAGACTCTGGTAAATACACCGTTGGTTTTGGACTATTCCCTGTTTCCACCACCCAATTAAAAGCGGTCGCAGACGAAAACTTAAAAATGCCACCAAAAAGCACCTATATAGAACCCAAACTCCGAAGTGGACTCACGATATTTGAGATGAAAGAGCACTAAAAAGCTCATAATTTTACCGTACCTTTGATCCCTAAAATAATTTACAAATTGGTATGAGTATAGGTGAAAATCTTGTAAAAATTCGACATAATATCCCTAAAAACATATCACTTGTAGCCGTTTCCAAAACAAAACCTACAAGTGATATTTTAGAAGCTTACGAAGCCGGACAACGTGTGTTTGGTGAAAATAAGATTCAAGAAATGGTATCTAAATTTGAGGAACTTCCTAAGGATATCCAATGGCATATGATTGGTCATTTACAGCGTAATAAAGTAAAATATATGGCTCATTTTGTGGATTTAATCCATGGAGTGGACAGTTTAAAAACCTTAAAAGAAATTAATAAACAAGCCGCAAGTCACAGACGAACCATAGGCTGTTTACTTCAAATAAAAATAGCCAAAGAAGAGACCAAGTTTGGGATTCCCCCAAATCAAATTACCGAAATTCTAGAATCTGAAGAATTCAAATCATTAGAAAACATACAAATAAAAGGATTTATGGGTATGGCAAGTTTCACTGATGACAGTTCAGTAGTTCGCTCGGAATTTGATTTTTTAAAGCAGCAATACGACCTATTTTCCAACCGCTATAATTTTGACACTTTATCCATGGGGATGAGTGGAGACTATCCATTAGCAATAAGCTGTGGAAGCAACATGGTACGAGTAGGAAGTGCAATTTTTGGACATAGAAACATAAAATAAGTGTACGCAATATTAGACATAGAAACCACTGGAGGTAAATTCAACGAAGAGGGAATTACAGAAATAGCAATTTATAAATTTGACGGTCACACGGTGATCGATAATTTTGTAAGTTTGGTAAATCCAGAACGCGACATACAACCATTTGTCGTAAACCTTACAGGAATAAACAGTAAAATGTTACGCAATGCGCCTAAATTTCATGAGGTAGCAAAACGTATCGTAGAAATAACACAAGACTGTGTAATTGTAGCTCATAATGCTACTTTTGATTATCGTATTTTACGAACAGAATTTAACCGTTTAGGATATGATTTCGTAAGAAAAACAGTTTGTACTGTGGAGTTAAGTAAAGTCTTAATCCCAGAAGTTGAATCTTATAAACTAGGAAGGCTTTGTAAATCGTTAGGAATCCCTGTATCCAGTAGACACCGTGCGGATGGAGATGCATTGGCAACCGTCCAGTTATTTAAATTACTCCTACAAAAGGACATACATAAAGAAATAGTTTCTGGATCTATTAACCCAGAAATCAAACAGGATCTAGCCCCTAAACTTCAAACTCTTTTGGTAGGCTTACCTAAAACGAAAGGGGTCTTTTATGCACATAAAGCAGACGGAACCATTCAATATATAGGGAAGGGAAAAAACATACAAAAAGCCGTAAATCAACTGTTTTTAAAAGACAGTAAAAACGCAAAACGTATCCAACGAGATGTAACTTCAATCACCTACGATGCCACAGGAAACCAATTACTATTACAATTGATTTACGTTCAAGAATTAGAAGCCAAGCAACCCAAGTTTAACATTCTTCGCAAAAAACAACACAAAAAGATACAATTTTCCAATCCTAACCTATTATTGATTGATAAAGGGCGAACAATTGGAGAAAAATCAGTAATTTTAATCGAAAATGACATTCTTATCGGTTATTGTTTTGTGGATTTAGCTCATCAAATCAAGGAAATAGACATCCTACGTACCTTGATGACACCATTAGAAAACAACGACCAAAACAGATTGATCATCAAAAAACACCTACAAAATAATAAAATAGGTAAAATTGTTCGATTTTAATTTATGGTAAAAAACGCAGCCAAGTGGAAAGCTACACTTCATGAAATAATCTATGAAGCCGATACCAAAGCAGGAAAACGCTTTGATATCGTGCTTATCTTTATTATATTATTAAGTATTGTTTTAGTGATGCTGGAAAGCGTCCAAAGTATAGATGCCCACTATCACGACATTTTAAATACAGCCGAATGGGTAATTACCATTTTGTTTACCATAGAATATGTGCTGCGTATTATCTCCATAAAAAAACCTTGGCATTATATTTTTAGCTTTTATGGCGTTATCGATTTTCTAGCAACCATTCCTAAGTATTTATCACTGATTTTCGGTGCTGGTCATGTATTGGTTGCCTTAAGGGCATTGCGTTTATTACGTGTCTTTAGAATTTTAAAATTGGCTCGCTATTTAGGTGCCTCAAACAAATTGACCGAAGCGTTAAAAGCCAGTAGAGCAAAAATATTGGTGTTTTTATTCGCTGTGGTCGTGCTCACCATCATTTTAGGAACCGTTATGTATTTGGTAGAAGGTGCCGAAAACGGTTTTGATAATATCCCTAAAAGTATGTATTGGGCCATTGTTACCTTAACCACCGTAGGCTATGGAGACATTGCTCCCCACACGCCTCTAGGGCAGTTTATAGCGAGTATTGTAATGATTCTAGGATATGGAATCATTGCCGTACCTACTGGAATTGTCACTTCAGAAATGACCAAGCAAGGTAGCATTAACACCAACACACAAAGCTGTCCTAAATGCAGTACTGAAGGTCATTTTGACCAGGCCGGATACTGCTATAAGTGTGGCGAAAAACTAAACAATGACTAAATTTTTATACACCGTTGTTGGCCCTACAGCCATCGGAAAAACGGCTTTAAGCATACAAATAGCAAACCATTTAAACTGCGATATCATTTCTTGTGATTCCCGGCAATTTTACAAAGAAATGCGCATCGGAACGGCCGTTCCTGAACCCCAAGAACTGGCTACTGCCCAACATCACTTTATACAAAACAGGTCTATTTTTGACGGTTATAGTGTTGGAGGTTTTGAAAGAGACACTTTACTTAAAATCGCGGATTTACATCAGG
This sequence comes from Flavobacteriaceae bacterium, assembly GCA_002400885.1. Taxonomy (GTDB): domain Bacteria; phylum Bacteroidota; class Bacteroidia; order Flavobacteriales; family Flavobacteriaceae. The sequence goes on along the minus strand of NVRM01000028.1, from coordinate 19,145 downwards.
AAAACCCTAATATCGTAATGGTAGGCGGAAGTGGATTGTATGTAAATGCTGTGTTAAATGGGTTGGATTATTTCCCTGATGTAGCCCCAGAAATAAGAACACAACTAAATGCTACTTTAGAAGAAAAAGGTATTGAAAATCTACAAGAGCAACTGCTAAAACTAGACCCTGAATCGTATGAAAGTATTGCGGTAGACAATCCGCATAGACTCATTCGCGCATTAGAAGTCTGCATTGGTTCTGGAAAAACTTATAGCTCATTTAAAAATAAGCCCAAAGCAGCTCGGAATTTTAAAAGTATACAGATAGGTTTACGCAGCGACCGACAACTAATGTACGATCGTATAAACCAACGTGTGGACATTATGATCAACAATGGACTTATTGATGAAGCCCGTGGACTCTACGAACATAAATCGTTGAACGCATTACAAACTGTTGGCTATAGAGAATTGTTTTTACATTTTGATGGAGAAATCTCTTTGGAATTTGCCATCGAAGAAATTAAGAAAAACACCCGACGTTTTGCAAAACGTCAAATTACTTGGTTTAAAAAAGATCCCAATATTACTTGGTTTGATCATGATGTGAATTTTGAAGAAGTGAAGTTATTTATTGATAGACAGTAATTTTGTTCATTTAAAATCACTCATTTCCATTTCCTTTCAAGTACTTTTCCTACAATTCCGCTCCCTTCGACTCCGCTCAGGGGGCTTGAATTTGATTTACCTAGACTAGAGGTTTTATTTTATGATAGATTATCATAATAACATTTCTTCTAACAACTAATCTCGTGTTTTTACTTGAAACTCCTTTAGTTACTTTCTTTTCTAGTAAAACCAAGATCTAATCCCATTTTCACGATGCGAGCATTTGATTTTTGAGGGGCTGTTTTTAAAATGCGTATCGGTATTTGAATCCCAATTTCTACTTTATCAAACAAGACAAGATTGTACACATAAAAAGTGTTTTTAAACGTTTTGTAAAACGTGTACTCATAGTCTATAGCATACTGTTTTTCTTCTATTGTATTAAAACCATTTCCTGTTTTTTCTTGATAACTATGAACTTCAATCCTCTTATTCATTACCGTTGCACTAATATTAAGCCCGTATTTTTTAATAACCAATGCATCATACGAATCCGGAATGGCCCAAGGTAAAGTCATTCCCCAGAAAAAAACAATAAAACTAAAAAACGAAAAGCCAATCACTCCCAAAAGCCAACTAGCGCTAGTCCATCCAAAAAACATCAGCAATACACCTGCTCCTAAAAAGACACTTCCTAAGCCAATAACTAAGAGGTGTTCTTGGGTAGCTTTTAATAAAAAGCAGCTTTTTTCACAAACAGAAATTCTTGACATCTTGACTTTCATTCAGTACTCTTTGATTTTATGTTTATAAGCTAATTTATCCTTAACCGTGTCTGATTATAAGAATACAGTTTATCCCGTAACTATCAATTTACATAATATTATCAAGAACTAACGAAAGCATTAGGTTGTAGGTCAAATAAACGAAATGTTATTCTAGTCCTACATTCATATAATTCTAACTTAGAAAACATTTCCCTACCTATAAATAAAGTTTGGAACAGCCTAAAATGATTAAGTTATATTTAATTGTAATTCTTTGTGAATTGTTAGAATAGCCGCAATACTCTTCTTATCCACTCGTTGACAATGTACTGCTGTACTATCAAGTGTATTCATTATTTTTTCAAAACTTCCATTTTCAAATATTTTACCTGTTTCTATGTTAAAACAGTCAGCCTCGATAATGGCGTCTTTCAATTCTTGTACAGTATCTATATTTGCTAAGAGAACAAAAGTCATCTCATCAAATATATCCATTTCTTTTTTTAGCCCTTTAAATTCCATTATTACCTTATCACTAAACCTAGACACTTCTTCTTCACTAACATCTTCTCTAACCTGAAGGTCATTCAATTCTTGAAGAATTCGATTTTTAGTTTCAACACAGGACTTATAGAAATCACTTATTAATTCGTGTTGCTTATAGACATTAAGTAGTTTAATTTGTAGTCCTTTTTTTTGAGCCAATACATAATGAAAACTACAGAATTCCAAATCCCATGTCTTAAAATCGTTTTGAAACAACCTCTCCCGCTCGTCTATTAATTTTCCATAACCTTCTTCCAGTGTTTTCTTTTCATACTGTTGCCCTTTAAAACTAAAAGAGTTTTCCTTGATAGATCCTTCCGCTATTTGTTGTGCTTTTATTAATAATTCATTGATATCATGAATCGGAGCCATCAATAATTTTAATCGCTCTTTTAAACTGTCTAGTTCCTTCGTATTTCCCTTAAATTTTTCACCGGAAACTCTCAGTTCTCCCTCCTCTTCTATTGTCAAAAAACGTGACTCAAAGGTGTTTTCATATTCCTCTGACAGGTTTTCGTTGAACGTTTCTATTTGAACGAATCTGGAAAATTCTTTATCACTAGAAAAATGGGTTGGTTTCTTGTTTAAATATTTATCATGAATTAAGGCTGTCATTTCCTGTTGTAATTCACCTTGATTATTAAATAATATCCATGGAGATCTATCATCGATTTCACATGGAACAAATGGTGTTTTTGCATTGCCTTCCCTTTTATCATTGTCAGGATGGCTAGCATACATGTCAACCTTAGATATTTCTGAATCCGTAAAATAGATATTTATTCCATTTGAATCCTTTGACAATTCCCCTAATGCTATAAGCTGTTCTCCCTTCGCTTCCTGAATAACATCCAAATGATGTGTATACATATTTTTAACATACATTTTTTTCTGAGCAGCCAAATACCCCATATTTAAGGTAATATCCCACTGTTCAAAACCTACATCCAATTTCCATAAGGCAGCAACGATAGCTTCACTCCCTGATGTTTTTACGGCTACTTTATCTGCATTAAATTCCATTTCCCTAGATAGTGACGAATACATCACATTTAAAAATTGATAAAACAAACTTAACACTTTCCGTATCACCCAAATCATAGGGGTAATAATCCATGCGGCCGCAGAAAGTCGAATGTCGGAATTCCTCCATTGATCTAGAAGATTGTCCCAGCTATCTCTTGTAAATATCATATCATGAATAATGGCATTTGCAGAATTAATATAACTTCCAATCTTCATGCTCCTCTGTGCAAAATGACCAAATTCGTGACTCACAACAGCTTTAAACTCCGATAAATTTAAACAACTGATAAGCCCTAAGCCCAAGGTCAATTCTTTTTTTACAGGAAAAAGCAAACTCAACCAAACATTTGTATAGGATACATAGGCATTTACATCGGGATCTATAAATATAGTCTTTGGTCTTGGTGCTCCGGTTTCTTTACATATTGTATCAATAAAACTCCATAACTCTGGATGATCATCCTTCTTTAGTTTTATGCGATTTGTAGGTTTGTGGTTTTTAAGTTTAAACACAAACTTTAAAGTAAAAACAAACAACATTACTGCACCTGCTATAGCACCTATTTTCAATAAAATCGTTAATTTATTTACGGAGCCCATATCATAGACAAATGCATAATATGCTAAATACCCTAATAAAACTACCAAACCAAAATACATAACAAAAAACAATAGAATCGCTAAGATTGCCAATGCAGCTCTAAATTGATAAGATGCGGGTAGTTTTGTTAAATTTTCGGGAACATTAATTGGACTCTGAGGGTATGTACTGTTTTCCATTCGAATTATATTTTTTAAGACTTAATTTACAACCTTCTTCTATTTTCACTTAGAATATACTTGAATAAAGGAATTGTTACGCAATAAAGGGAATGGTAATATTACAATATACTATAGACACAGAATCCGATTAGCAACGGGGACTTAACCTATCGATTTATTTAATTTTATAGTATTAAAACGTATTTTAAAAATTTAAATATACAAAAACATTTGAAATTTAGCAGTAATTAGCGACTAACACTAAAATCAATATCTATGAAAACTATGATGAGTTTCCATAAAAAAAGCCATCCAAATGGATGACTTTTATATTTTATTACTTCACACACTGTAAACACAAGTGTTATTGCCGATTACAGTTTATTGAACAGCGTCGAACGTAGCTGAAGTAATTATAATCAAACGGTACTTTTATCTCGAATAATTTGGAGCTTCTTTAGTAATTGTTACATCATGAGGGTGACTCTCATTAATACCTGAAGCAGTAATTTTCACAAATTGAGCCAATTTCTGAGTCTCAATATCTTTAGAACCACAATAGCCCATTCCTGCTTTTAAACCACCTACAAACTGATGCATTGTTTCGTATAACTCTCCTTTATAAGGTACACGTCCCACAATTCCTTCCGGAACTAATTTCTTAATATCATCTTCGACATCTTGGAAATAACGATCTTTAGACCCTTCTCTCATCGCTTCTACAGAACCCATTCCACGATATGATTTAAATTTTCTTCCTTCAAAAATAATGGTTTCTCCAGGAGATTCTTTAGTTCCTGCTAAAAGAGATCCTAGCATTACACTATCTGCTCCAGCAGCAATCGCTTTAGGAATATCTCCTGTATAACGAATTCCTCCATCCGCAATTACAGGAATACCTGATCCTTTTATAGCCTCCGCTACTTCAAATACTGCTGATAATTGTGGATAACCAACTCCCGCCACGATACGTGTAGTACAGATAGACCCAGGTCCAATTCCAACTTTTACACCATCAGCTCCTGCTTCTACTAAAAATTTTGCAGCAGCACCTGTAGCAATATTCCCAACAATTACATCTGTATCTGGAAACTTAGCTTTTATATCTTTTAATACAGAAACCACACCTTTGGTATGTCCATGTGCAGTATCAATAATTAAGGCATCCACTCCTGATTTGATCAGTGCTTCTGCTCTTTGCACAGCATCAGCCGTAACACCTATTGCAGCTGCTACACGTAAACGTCCATACTTATCCTTGTTTGCATTCGGGTTTTCTCGTACCTTAATAATATCTCTAAATGTAATTAAACCTACCAATTTAAAGTTATTATCAACTACTGGTAATTTTTCAATTTTATTATTTTGAAGAATTATCTCTGCTTGTTTTAGTGAAGTACCTACAGCAACCGTCACTAAATTTTCAGTGGTCATTACCTCAGAAATTAAGCGGCTGTTATTCTTTTCGAAACGCAAATCACGATTTGTTACAATCCCAATTAATATTCCTTTATTGTCAATCACTGGAATTCCTCCAATTTTGAATTCTGACATTAATTTTTTTGCTGCCAATACCATTTCATCTGCATGAACTGTCACAGGCTCTAAAATCATCCCTGACTCTGAACGCTTCACTTTTTTAACCTCTGCTGCTTGCTGAACAATGGTCATATTTTTATGTAAAACTCCGATACCTCCTTCACGTGCCATAGCAATTGCCATAGCCGATTCTGTAACAGTATCCATCGCAGCGGATGCAATAGGAATGTTTAAGTTTATATTTTTTGAAAATTTAGTTATTGTACTAACTTCGCGTGGAAGTACCTCTGAATAAGCAGGTATTAATAGTACATCGTCGTAGGTTAGTCCTTCTCCTACAAATTTTGAAGTATCTGAAATCATGGTGCAATCAATAAAAATTAATTGCATGCAAAATTAGACAATTATCTTTATAAAACTACCTTTTTCAGGAATAGTTTTATAAAAATAGTGACAAAACCCTAAGCAATACTCCCAGTAAACTGCCTATACAGACAGTAGTTATTCCCTCTTAAAAACACTAATAACAGGTAAAATTTTACCATTAAAATCAAATAAAGCCTGATTTTCCCATGGAGAACCATTCGTGGATTCCACACCGCCAAATGCCACAAGTTCTGCTCCCCAATAACAAAAGCCTCTTCCTCTGTTTGTTCTTAAAACAATTTCTTTTATTTCTTGAAAAAACTTTAATTGCCCTTGCTCAGAAGCAGGATACTCAGGTAATATAAGTGCTTCATTATCTCCCATCACATTGTTTGTCCAATCGTTCCAGCCCAAGGTAAATGGATAGGATGTTTCAGCAATAAGAATGTCTTTTCCGAATTTTTGACTTAGCTGATTCAGTGAAACTTCTAAATTTTCTAAATTTCCTCCATGCCATTTTGGATAATAGGAAATCCCAATCATGTCGTAATCTATATTTTTTATGACATTAAAAAACCAATCAGCTTGGCTTGTACCAGCCACGTGAATCATAATTTTACAAGATTCAGAAACTTCTCTTACGGCCTTTACTCCTGCCGATAATAGCGTTAAAAATTGTTCCTGATTGTTATAAATACCTCCATAAGGAAACAAGAAACCATTATTAATTTCGTTCCCTATTTGAATGATATCTGGAGCAATTTCTCTTACAATTCTCTTGGTGTATTCGTTTACTTTAAACAACAGGTCTTCATACGCTAAGTCCTTCCATCCTTGTGGAAGTTGTTGACTTCCAGGATCCGCCCATGTATCGGAATAATGCACCGTAATCCAGACTTTCATTCCTATATTTCTTAGCTCCTTAGAAAAAGATTTCACTTCCTCAAAAGAGGAATCCACTGTTTCTGGAGAGACCCAAATTCTCAATCTCACAGTATTTACACCTCCTTGAGACAGGATAGTTAATAAATCACTTGCATGGTTTTTTTGATCATAAAATAGCGTGTTCGCTTTCCTTAATTTTGGCAAGGATGATATATCCACCGCAGCGTAAACAAAAGGTTCTTCTATAGCTTCTAGCGCTTACTCTGAACAAGAAATGAATAAGACAAAGACTAAATACAAGGTGTTTTTCATACATTTTTTTTGTTAAAAACTTCGAGAATGAATGTTTTCAAGCAAAAATAAAACTAATTTGCCAATTCTAATATTTTTTCTACGGTAAGCTTATTATCCACTCCTAAACCTTCCTGTTGATAAAACAAAACTCCCTTGGAATCAAACACACTGATAATGTTTGAATGCGAAAAATCGATGGAAGATATTTATTTGTATTTAACAGATAGTACAAGGGAAAACTCACGAACATCATCCAACGTTCCTTGTAAAAAAACCCAACTCTCATTGTCCATTAAATTTTCTTTTGCGAATGTTTTTAAGCGTGCAGGAGTACCATTTTCTGGATCTATGCTCACCATCACATATTTTACATTGTCCTTTTGTACTTTTGCATGAATATTCCTCATATCTGCCACCAATCTAGGACACGCTGCTTTACAGGAAGTATACATCATTACTAATACATCCCCTTTTAAACTTTTTAATTCAATAGTCGCTGCATCTTGGCTATTCCATTTAGAGGTTAAATTAAAAATAGAAGCCGTATACTCACCGTTACTTAACACTTTTGAATCGTTGTCAATAGTAGTTACATCCATTTCACAAACAGGGCAACTGACTAAACTATGGTAGGTTTTCCCCTCTTCACAATCCATTGGGCATTGATAAACTAGTGTATCTGATGTTTTTGCGTAAATAGTTTTTATCGGCAAACAGTGCTAGTACATTAGAACGTCTCCACTTGGAATACTTCGCTACAAACTCTAAATTTTTTTGTTGGCTAACGGGATATACATCCATCATAAAATCCCGAACATATACCGCCGTACTATCAGAACCATAGAGCGGAACAAAACGTCCTGCTTTTACAATTTTCATTGCACTATTCCCCTGTGCAGCTATAACAATACTCGTTAACAATAAAGAAATAAGAACTATTATGTTCATTATACGATCCATTTTAATTGAACGATAAGTCCTTTTGTTCGTGCTTATCCTAAAAAAAGAGGGCAAAAGCCCTCTTTTTTTTAGGATAAGCATTTTTAAAACCACGCTAAAAGAGCAACTTTCAGATTTATTTAGTGAGTACTTTTAATCCGCGGTTAAGAGTCACTATAAAGACCGATAATTTACCGTTATTTTTCTCTACAAACTCTTTACATAAAACGAGTCCAAGTCCCGATCCTATTTCTTGATTGGTTCCAAGGATAGAAATATGTTTATCGATTTTAAATAAATTATTTAGTACTGTTTTTTTTCATCCCCACACCATTGTCTTTTATTACAATTACGATCCGGTCTTCGTCCTTATCTTCGGAAGCACAAATCCTGACCCAACCACCAAACAGAGTAAACTTAATTGCATTATCTAAGATGTTTTTCACAACCGCACTTATCGCGAATTTGTCTATCGCAACAACTAATTCCGTAGCTATATTTACACTTATTTTATTGGTTTTGAAATCTGAACATGGTTTAACAGCCTCCACTCCCATCATAATAACCTCGCGTAGATTTACAGGTGTTTTTTTACTTTGTATTCGCAAGTAGCATCGAGTATTTACGGAGCTTAGAACTATTGGTCTCAAGTGAAATAAATTATATAACAACGGAAGACTTTATCGTATTTATCTCTTTCAATAGTTATAAAAAAGACGAAAGTTCTCGTGGTTAAAACCATTGTTGAAAACTTTTAACATAGAACAATCATTTTATTTGCATACAAACGGTATAAATGATATATTTACCCTATAAATTTGAAATACAGACATCGCTCACCAACAATAATAAAACTTCAGGGCTTAATTATTGTATCTAAAGTGCATGTCTTTACTATAAAGAACTACAGTTGTAATAACTCTTAAAAAAAATTCTACCGTTGTGGGGACGATTTTAATTTAGACACGTTACAACTGTTTTTTTTACAACTATTTTCATCTTTTATAGTACACCTGCTTCCCATATGCGTCTCGATAACAAAAATCGATTTCGATGGTCATGATGTAATTTACATAAAAATTATTTGTCCGAAATAACCGTATTTCTAAGGCTAAAGATATCGTTAGCGCTATTCTTTATGAGATGTTCCATAAATTAGCGTTCAATAAAAATATTCGTAAAATAATTTCTTCCTTGAGCATCAGCACTCACAGAAATTCCAAAATGTGTATACGATTTCGTTAAAATAATGGCTCTATGAGCATCACTTGTCTGCCATCCATTTACGACACCTCTAGCAGAGCTGTAACCAAAAGCCACATTTTCTCCAACTTGGGTCGCATTGGCTTTAGACACCAGTTCACGATGCCGTTTAACAAAGTTATCATGGCTTATTTCATCAGAATTAATCATATACTGGGTATGATTCTCTGAAACAGATGAAATGACTGCTGCTCTTTTAAGTGCTTCCATTCCTTGAGAGGTTCGGAAATCGTTTAACAGGATCAGTACTTCATTTTCTAGGGAGGAATACCTTCCTACATTTAGTTCTTTTTGTAGCGCTTCTATAGCGTCTATATCCATATCTTTAGTACAAGATATGGATAGAAAGCATACCATCATAAGTACACTTGCTTTTAATACAATAAATTTCATTAGAATGTTGGGGTTGGGAATTGGGGTTAGGTGTTTATGAGAATTCGATACATACAATCCTGTCTATAAAGAAGGACATGAGGGGTTAAAAAAGGTTATAAAGACAGTGAAACACATTAAACATAGCACTCACAGTGCTGTTAAGTCTACTTTGTATAAAATGTTTACATTTAAAATGAACAACTGATATGTAGTATTCGCTTTAAGTACAAAATAACGTTAGTTTAGGGACAATTTATAATGATTTTTTACGCTCGGGACATGTAAAAGCCAACTGCTTCAAAATTATTACAAATCATTTTTCAATACAATTCTATTCGGATTGTAAGATATGATTAGAATGAAACTGTGCTCATTTACAAGAAGTATTTTGATAATAAATAGTCTTGAATTATCAAATTCGGGGCCGTAATAATACTATTACTTTATTGCTTCATACAACAACTATCGACTGGGGGCCAATTATACGTTTTACAAATTTAAACTACCAGTAAAAGACCTCAGCTCCAGCAACTTGTAGTAATAATCAAATTTAAACAAATAAATCTAAGTATCACTGATTAATCTGATGAAACTGTGTCCAATTACAGGAATAATTTTGATAAAAAAATAAATTTTATTTATCAAATTGGGAATGCTCTAAAACACTTTCATTGGGGGTTACATTTGTGTTTTGCATCTGGGGTTACTTTTAGAAAATAATTCTGGGGTTCATAAGAAGGTTTATATTAAGGAACTACATCTATGGTTCCTTTTAGAAAATATTTTTGGGATTCATTGTTTAGAAGTTACTTTTTTGGGTTTATATCAGTGGTTCATAAGAAGGCTTACATTTAGGGCTTGCACCTGGGGTTCCTCTTAGAAAATATTTTTGGGATTCATTGTTTAGAAGTTACTTTTGGGTTTTATATCAGTAGTTCATAAGAAGGCTTACATCTGGGATTCCTTTTAGAAAATATTTTTGGGATTCATTGTATGAATTTGGGGTTTAGATCTGTAGTTCATAAGAAGGCTTACGTTTAGGGGTACATTTGGGTTTTGCATAAAAAATACACTTTTGGGGTTTTTATTTAGGGTTTAATAATATCTTTTTAACACCTTGGTTTTCAAGGAGGTTTCGATTCAACTACGTGAGGAATTTCATACACACTAGACATTTCACAGAACTCCCTTAAACATATCCTAATTACGCTGTAACAGTTTTCTGTAGGCTGTACTCGTAATCATAAGGCATCAACAAATATACTATCCTGTATATTAACTGACTAGGGTAAGCCTAGCTTGTTCAATATTTTGATCAAGGTCACCATGTCTCTTTTCGTCACGTTTTTTCGAATCTTCTTTTCAAAGTCCTTCATCGTCGTTTCTATCTGGGCTAATAGAACCTCTCCTGCTTTGGTGATTCTTATTTCAACCATGCGACGATTGTTAGGGTTTTGGACTCTTGTAATGTGATTTTTCAACCTCAACTTCTCTACCAAACGTGTTGTATTACTATTCTTACTGAGCATTTGATCTTGAATCTCTAATAAATTGGCAGGTTTACCTCCCCTTTTTTTTAAGAATCGCAACACTTGCAGCTGCTGAACAGAAAGCCCATACGGTTTCAGATGATCGGAATACAATTCGTTCATCCAATTACCTGCCACCATTATGGTGTCAATTGTTATTGCAGGTAAACTTACGTTTTCTTTGTTTGCATTTATATTCAACTTTCGGGGAACAAAAATTAACTATTGTTTACACTTCAAATGTATATACAATTATTATGATAAACAAATATTTTTGAACAAAAAACGGGTAAAAAGAACTATAACAGACTAAAGACCACGCTATAACTAGTTTTAAAAATCAAAATATAATTAAAAAAGCTCCGAAAAATATAAAAACACAGGGCTATATATTCGAATTTCACGTTAAAGTATTAGGCTATATTGATTAAATTAACACCCTTTCGAGCATAAATATAGATAGAATAAGATGCTTGTAGTATTGTTTCAAAAAAAAACTCCAATCTTTCGATTGGAGTTTTTAATAAATTTACAGTGTAAATTTAAATATATTTTAAACCTTCTTTATTTAATAAAGTTGATTTTACGCATTCTTAAACTTTCTGGAGTAACTTCTAAGTACTCATCAGCTTTAATATACTCCATACATTCCTCTAAAGAAAAGTCTTTCTTAGGAGCAATATTTACAGCAGTATCCGTTCCTGATTTACGTACGTTAGTCAGTTTTTTACCTTTTGTCAAGTTAATAGCGATATCATCCTGACGGTTGTTTTCACCAACTACTTGTCCTTTGTATATCTCTTGATTAATATCGATAAAGAAAATACCTCTATCACCTAATTTATCAATAGAATAAGCGGTAGCTCTTCCTGCTTCAGCAGAGATTAATGCTCCGTTTACCACATCGTTAAAATCACCTTTATAAGGACCGAATTTTAAGAATGTATGGTTTACGATTGCACCTCCTGAAGTAGCAGTTAAAATTTTATTACGCAATCCGATCAATCCACGAGATGGAATTTCGAATTCTAGATGTTGTAAATCACCTTTTGGCTCCATTACTAATAAATCACCTTTACGCAACGACACTAAGTTTACTACTTTACTAGCAACTTCTTCTGGAACATCTACGATCAATGTTTCAATTGGTTCCGATTTTACACCGTCAATATTTTTAATAATTACTGTAGGACGTCCCACTTGTAATTCATATCCTTCTCTACGCATGGTTTCGATTAATACAGACAAGTGCAATACACCACGTCCAAAAACCATAAATTTATCTTCACTATCTGTAGTATCTACACGTAAAGCTAAATTTTTCTCAGTTTCCTTAAATAAACGATCACGTAAGTGACGAGAAGTAACAAACTTCCCTTCTTTTCCAAAGAATGGAGAATTGTTAATGGTAAACAACATACTCATTGTAGGTTGATCCACTTTGATACGAGGCAATGCTTCTGGGGCTTCTAAATCGGCAATTGTATCACCAATTTCAAATCCATCAATTCCTGTAATTGCACAAATATCTCCACTAGGTACTTTTGAAACTTTGGCTTTACCCATTCCTTCAAAAACGTGTAGTTCCTTAATACGTATCTTTTTAGTAGTACCATCTGCTTTACACAACATGTACTCCTTGTTTTCTTCTAAATCTCCTCTAAATACACGTCCAATAGCAATACGACCTGTAAATGATGAGAAGTCCAAAGATGTAATTTGCATTTGAGGAGTTCCTACTCTATAAGGTGCTTCTGGAATGTTTTCCAATACAGCATCTAATAAATCTAAAATATTGTCTTTAGGATCTTTCCAGTCAGTACTCATCCAACCATTTTTAGCTGAACCGTATATCGTTGTAAAGTCTAATTGCTCTTCTGTTGCATCTAAAGCAAACATCAAGTCAAATACTTTTTCATGAACGATATCTGGAGTACAGTTTTCTTTGTCCACTTTATTTACTACAACAATAGGAGTTAATCCTAATTCAAGAGCTTTTCCTAATACAAAACGAGTTTGTGGCATAGGTCCTTCAAAAGCATCTACTAAAAGTAATACTCCATCTGCCATTTTTAATACACGCTCTACTTCTCCTCCAAAATCGGCATGGCCAGGAGTATCAATTACGTTAATTTTTACACCTTTATAGTTTATAGAAACGTTTTTAGATAAAATGGTAATACCACGTTCTCTTTCCAAATCATTACTATCTAATAATAACTCAGTTCTTACTTTTCTATCATCTAAGATTTTTGCTTGGTCAATAATTTTATCAACCAATGTTGTTTTCCCGTGATCGACGTGCGCTATAATAGCGATGTTTCTAATAGATTGCATCTTCTAATTTTTTGATGTGCAAAAGTAGACTATTTATTATAAATAATTTTAAAAAAACAAAATAATGATGTATATCATATGAAATATGCGAATTAATTGATAAATCGTTTATTATTAACGAATCCATGACACTAATTCTTTGGTTTTATATTCAAAAACTAACATCCTTATCATTCGATTTAAAGCTGTCAGCATAATAATTATACTTTTTTTACGATTCTTAGCCCTTATTTCAACCTCTTATAAAATAAAAAAGTTGAAGCAATCGCTTCAACTTTTTACATCTCTATTATGTCTTTTAATTTACATTTTTCTACGTCTGCGCTCTTTACGGATTAAATCCAATTCACGAGTTGTTTGCCCTGCTACAGAAGTATTTTCTTCAGCGCGTCTTATAAGGTAAGGCATCACGTCCTTTACAGGACCAAAAGGCAAATATTTAGCCACGTTAAATTCACGTTCGCTCAAATTATAGCTGATATGATCGCTCATTCCAAATAATTGACCAAACCATACACGTGGATCATTCACCTTCAAATCGTGTTTTTTTATCAAGTCCATCATTATCATTGAACTATGTTCGTTATGAGTCCCTGAAAATATAGCCATATTTTCAATATTATCAAACATATAACTCAACACGGCATTGTAGTTTGTATCCGTCTCCTGCTTGGTGGCACAAATAGGATCCTTGTAGCCATACTCCTCTGCTCGCGCACGCTCTTTTTCCATATAAGCTCCACGTACCAACTTCATTCCTACTTTATATCCTTTTTCCTGAGCTCTCTGGTATAATTGTTTCAAATAATCCATTCGATCCCAACGGTACAATTGTAAGGTTCCAAATACAATCACCTTATCGGTATTGTATTTTTCCATCATTTTTTCTATCAAGGCATCTGCAGCATCTTGCATCCACGTTTCTTCTGCATCTATTAATAGCGGTACATTGGCAGCTGCTGCCGCTTTACTCACCGTATCATAGCGTTCCCCTATGCGTTTCCATTCTATCTCCTCATGGGCATCTAACTTTTCGCCCTCAGACACTTTTTGATACAGGCTTAACTTCCCAAAACCGGTAGGTTTAAAAACTGCAAACGGAATGGCTTTACTTTTATTTGCATATTTAATGGTATTCAGCGTTTTATTCATCGCCAAATCAAACTGCTCTTCTACTTCTTTTCCCTCTGCAGAATAATCCAAAATAGAATGCACATTTTTCGTATACATATTATTTATATTTGGCATACAGTCTTCTTCTGTAACACCTCCACAAAAATGATCAAAAACCGTGGCCCTTATCAGCCTTTCTACGGGCAACTTAGCTCCAAGAGCAAATTTAGTTAATGCGGTCCCTATTTTCACAAGAGGTTCACGTTTGATCATTCCAAATAGGAAATAAGCCCTATCTAACTGACTATCAGTTTTTAAGGAGAATGCGGTTTTAGTGTTATTAAATATGTTTTTCAATGTGATATAATTTAGATGTTACAAAGATAGGTGCTAAGTCTTTAATTATTCAATTAATTAGCCTTAATTTGCATCTAAATTCGTAAAAATGCAGTCAATTTTATCTGATAATTATCATGTCCACTTTAATGAGTATTCATACCGCGCCCTAAACGCCTTTATATTGGAGAATTCTCCCTCAAAAATATTTATTCTTGTCGATGAAAATACTCATGACCATTGTGCGCCTATATTACTCTCTAATTTAGAGACACATTGCGAAATTGAGATGTTGGAAATTGAATCTGGTGAAGCACATAAAAACCTAGACACTTGCATGGGCTTATGGCAAACACTTACGGAATTAGGGGCCGACAGAAAAAGCTTATTGATAAATTTAGGAGGTGGCGTAATTACAGACATGGGCGGTTTTATAGCATCTACTTTTAAACGTGGTATCTGGTTTGTAAATATCCCTACGACCCTTTTAAGTATGGTTGATGCCTCTGTTGGTGGAAAAACAGGCGTGGACTTAGGAGTCTTGAAAAATCAAATAGGTTTATTTTCTTATCCAGAAATGGTGCTTATAGATCCTGATTATTTAGAAACCTTACCCGAAAGAGAAACCATCTCTGGCTTGGCCGAAATAATTAAATACGGACTTACATTTGATACACGTATCTGGGACCTGATTCGAAACTACAAAACGATTGACGTGCAGGAATTAAAAAAATTGATTCATCCGTCCATCACTATAAAAAACAACGTAGTACTTAAAGACCCTAAAGAAGCGAACTTACGCAAGGTCCTTAATTTTGGACATACGCTAGGACATGCCATCGAATCCTACTTTTTAGATTCAGACACAAAGGAAACCATTACTCACGGAGAGGCTATTGCTATAGGAATGGTCTGTGCAGCGTATATTTCTTACAAACAATTAGATTTTCCTATTGATAAAGTAGAGGAAATTAAACATCATATTTTACAAATTTACGACAAGGTAAACATCGAACAAGAAGATTATAAAGCCATCCTTGCCCTCTTAATTCACGACAAGAAAAACGTAGGGAGCGAGCTGAATTTTGTACTCCTAAAAGACCTCAGCAAATGGGTGATCGATTGCAAGGTACCTACCGATATTATAACGGCATCCTTGGATTATTATAACTGTTAGGAATGTTGAGTGATGGATATACAGTTTCCTTTTAGTCCGTTTTCATCTACGATAAATCATAGATAAAAACGGACTGAAATATTCTTTTTATTTTGCTTGAAAAAACATAATATACGTTGTTGAATGCTGTCAAAAACAGCAAGCTATCCGATGACTTCTTTGTACACTTCTTTATAACTTGGCAATACGTTATCGAGTGAAAAACGTTGTGAATTTTCGAAAGCTCTAACTTTAAAAGCAGCCAGTCTTTCCTCATTTTCTAAGATATACACCGCGTTTTTAGCCATATCTTTCACATCTCCAATAGGACTTAAAAACCCAGTTTCTCCGTCAAAATTCACTTCCGGAAGCCCTCCAGAATTAGTAGATATTACCGGTGTTCTAGCAGCCATCGCTTCTAAAGCTGCCAACCCAAAACTCTCCGTCTCAGAAGGCAATAAAAACAAGTCGGAATAACAAAGCAGCTTTCCTACTTCATTACTATTCCCTAAAAACAGTACGTTTTCATAAATACCGAGTTCTTTTGCCAAGCATTCCATTGCTTCTCTAGCAGGGCCATCCCCTATAATTAGCAATTTAGAAGGAATACTTTTTTGAATCTCTGCATAAATTTTAATCACATCCAAGGGACGCTTTACCTCCCGCAGATTACTCACATGAGCAATGATACGTTCGTTGTCTTTTGCAATCGAATTTCGTTTGCATTCGGCTTCTGTAATTTGTGGATATTTTTTAAAATCGATGAAATTATAGATTACCTTGATCTCTTTTTTAATATCAAATAAGCGTAGAGTATCTCGCTTTAAACTTTCTGAAACAGTCGTTACAACATCAGAATTGTTAATACTAAATTCTACCGCCGTTTTATAAGTAGGATGGCTTCCCACCAATGTTATATCTGTCCCATGCAATGTCGTTACAACCTTTACAGAAATCCCTTTTTGCGCTAACATTTGTTTGGCCATATAAGCGGCATAAGCATGAGGAATAGCATAGTGTACATGCAGTATCTCTAAACCATACATCTCTACAATTTCCACCATTTTACTAGACAGTGCTAGTTCGTAAGGTTGAAATTGAAATAAGGGATATTCTTCTACAAATACCTCATGAAAATGAATGTTACTGCTAATAAAATCTAAACGAACGGGCTGCTTGTAGGTGATAAAGTGAACATGATGCCCTTTTTCTGCCAAGGCCATTCCCAATTCCGTCGCCACGACTCCACTTCCTCCAAATGTTGGATAACACACAATACCTATTTTCATATATTCCGAGTTTTATTTTGTCTTTGTTCGTAAAAATAACCGTTTACTTACAGAGTAAAGAAGTTTTCTACGAAAAACTACATTAAAAAAAAACTCCCTGCCATAGACAGAGAGCTTCGTATATTTATTAGTGACTAAAATTCTTAGTAATCACCTAAAGTTTCAGGATTTTGAGCCAAAGCATCTGCCAATTGCGCATCGCTTGGAGCTTTTCCATGCCATGCATGTGTTCCCATCATAAAGTCAACACCGTTCCCCATTTCTGAGTGCAATAAGATACATACAGGTTTTCCATTTCCGGTTTTAGATTTAGCATCTGCCAAACCAGCTCTAATAGCCTCTATGTCGTTTCCTTTAAATACATCCAATACGATCCATCCAAAAGCCTCAAATTTAGCTCTTAAATCACCCATAGGCATTACTTGATCCGTTGTTCCGTCGATTTGTTTTTTATTATAATCAACTGTAGAAATTAAGTTGTCTACGTTTTTACCCGCAGCATACATCATAGATTCCCATACTTGACCTTCTTGTAATTCTCCATCACCGTGTAATGTGTATACAATTTTATCGTCACCATCCAATTTTTTAGCTTGCGCTACTCCAATAGCAACACTCATCCCTTGACCTAAAGATCCCGAAGCAACACGTACTCCTGGTAATCCTTCGTGCGTAGTAGGATGTCCTTGTAAACGTGTGTTTAACAATCTAAACGTTGCCAATTCACTTACTGGAAAATATCCACTACGTGCTAAAACACTGTATAAAACAGGTGAAATATGTCCGTTTGACAAGAAAAATACATCTTCGTTTTTAGGGTTCATATTAAAAGATGGATTGTGATCCATAACCTCTTGATATAATACGGTTAAAAACTCGTTACAACCTAAAGATCCTCCTGGATGCCCTGATTGTACAGCATGTACCATTCTAAGAATATCTCTTCGAACTTGTTGTGAAAAATCTTGTAATTGTTGTGTTGTTGCCATTTTTAAATATTTGTTTCGGCAAAAATAAGAAACTGATTTGATTATCGTGGCTTTAGGGCTCTTTTTTTGTTAAAAATGTAAGAACATGTCTTAAAAAATGGGTGTCATTTCCATGATTTTAAATTACACACAGAGAATCTCTTGTAAATACACTCTTCACAATTATAATTGAAACTTTTTTAGCACTTAAAACACATTGATCATTATAAACTACCCATTTTTCCTCCAATCCAGTCACAGTACTTGTTCGTCTCTCCTAATATAATCCCTCCTCCAACAATACTTAAATTTCTAAAACAGCGAACTATAAAAACAAAAAACATCCCGAAAAATGCATACAACTAATTCTTTTGTACCTTTGAAAAGCGATCGACTAGTTRTCTTGAAATAACACATASCATCCACAAATCTATATGAACCAACGGGGACACATTGTCCATTTTATGTTGAATTTTGAATACATAAGAMCYACTAASMAAWRRRWAAASSAWAAAMMTRARARWKRWWGAWNNNGANNNTTATTGTCCTGCTGACAAACAAAACTGGAGAAATTGGCTCGCATTAAACCAYCAYATAAAAGATGCCGTTTGGCTTATCTTATATAAAAAAAAATCTCMTAACTATWACCAAAGYTGGAGCGAGTCCGTTGATGAAGCGCTTTGTTTTGGTTGGATTGATAGYACTAAAAAGACACTCGACGCGGAGAAATACAAACAGTATTTTAGTAAACGAAAAGCAAAAAGYAATTGGTCAAAGGTAAATAAGGATAAAGTAAAAACCTTAATAGAACAAGGRCGCATGCAAGAAGAAGGTTACAAAAGCATYGAGATTGCAAAAAAGAATGGCTCCTGGACTATTCTAGATRACGTTGAAGCACTTGTAATTCCGGAAGACCTAAAAAYAGCATTTRCAAATCACAAAGGCTCCATAGAATACTTTAACAGYATCAGTAAATCCGCTAAAAAGATTTTATTGTACTGGGTAGTTTCTGCTAAAAGAAAAGAAACAAGACAAAAGAGAATTTTAGAAATCGCAAAAAATGCT
>NVRM01000027.1 GCA_002400885.1 Flavobacteriaceae bacterium | reverse complement strand
AGAAGAACTAGGTCTTGCTGATTTGTGGGAAACTTGGGATGTATTTAAGGGAAAGACGTAGGACTGCTGGACATAGGACTTGCTACTTTGTGGGAGACTCAAATCACAAAAACCAACAAAAAACTACCCTATGTCTTGCCGTCCTTGTTCCTGACTCCTGACTCCTAATTCATAACTCATATTTTCTTATTTTCGCTTATAACTTACTCCTCAAAAACCAAATCTTTACACTATCGATAATAAAGTCTTTATATATTTAAAAATATGAACACCCTAACGGTGTTTTATCGTTAATCTTATAAGATTAACAAAAAATCAACAAAAACATGATAAAAAACAGTTATTAAATGAAAATGTGTATTTTTGACCCTAGCTAATTAAAATTGCTGATTACCAACAAACACATGGATAAATATTCATTTTTAAATGCGGCCTCTACCGGCTACATTGCAGACTTATACGACCAGTACTTGATAAATCCTGACACCGTGGAACCCAGCTGGAGAAGCTTTTTCCAAGGATATGATTTAGCCAACGAAAACTATTCGTTTGAAGACGAAACGGAAAATCACGAAGTTCCTCAACATGTATTGAAAGAATTTCGCGTAGTGGATTTAATTAACGGATACAGAACCCGAGGACATTTGTTCACAAAAACGAACCCTGTACGTGCGCGTCGTGAATACACACCTTCACTAGAGTTACACAACTTTGGTCTCTCCGAAAACGATTTAGATACCGTTTTTGATGCAGGTGACATCGTAGGAACCGGGAAATCCACCCTTCGAAAAATCATTAAACATTTAGAAACTATCTATTGTGATTCTATTGGAGTAGAATATATGTATATCAGAAACCCTGAGGAGATCAAATGGTTTCAGGCACAATTAAATAAAAACTCCAATCACTCCAATTTCTCGACAGAATCTAAAAAATATATTTTAACAAAGCTTAATCAAGCCGTTGTTTTTGAAAACTTTTTACAAACAAAATACGTAGGTCAAAAACGATTTTCACTAGAAGGAGGCGAAACATTAATTCCTGCCTTGGGTTCTATCATTAGAACCGCTGCAGAAAAATACGATGTAGATGAGTTTGTCTTAGGAATGGCACACAGAGGGCGTTTGAATACCCTCGTTAATATTTTCAGAAAACCCGTACGTAACTTATTTAGTGAATTTGAAGGGAAGGATTTTGAAGACCAAACCATTGACGGAGATGTAAAATATCACTTGGGACTCACCATCAATAAAACGCTTAAGAATAATAAAGAAATCAAGATGAACTTAGTACCTAATCCATCTCACTTAGAGACAGTTGCTCCTGTAATGGAGGGGATTGCACGTGCTAAAATAGAAAAGGAGTACAATAATGATAGCTCTAAATTATTACCCTTAATCATCCATGGTGATGCCGCGATTGCAGGACAAGGGTTGGTCTATGAAGTGACCCAGATGAGTAACCTAAACGGATACAGCACTGGAGGAACCGTACATTTGGTTGTCAACAATCAAATAGGTTTTACGACCAATTATTTAGATGCGCGTTCTAGCACCTATTGTACTGATGTAGCCAAAGTTACTTTATCACCCGTATTGCACGTAAATGCGGATGATGCCGAAGCTGTAGTTCACGCTGTAGATATGGCATTGGCCTATAGAATGAAGTTTAAACGAGATATTTTTATAGATTTATTAGGCTATCGTAAATATGGACATAACGAAGGTGATGAGCCTCGTTTTACACAACCACGTTTGTATAAAGCGATTGCCAAACATAGTAATCCACGTGATATTTACGCTGCAAAACTTATTGCCGAAGGCACAGTAGACCAATCATACGTAGACAAAGAGGCTGCTGAATTTAAAGATTTTTTAGAATCTGAATACCAGGCATCAAAACTACAAACCACTTCTACAGTTCGTGAGTTTATGAAAGATACATGGAAGGGCTTACCGAGGCAACGCCTTGCAGGTTTGTTAGCTTCTGTAGATACAACCTATCCAGAAAGTGCCTTAAAAAGCATTGCAAAAACTATTTCTACCGTTCCAGAAAACGTAAAATTTGTCCGCAAAGCCGAACGTATTTTACGGGACCGTGCAAAGATGGTTTTTGAGACCAATAAAATTGATTGGGGTGTTGGAGAAACCTTAGCATACGGAAGTTTGTTACAGGAAGGTTTTGACATTCGAATCTCCGGACAAGATGTAGAGCGTGGAACGTTTTCACATCGTCATGCTATTTTGCGTGATGAAATATCTGAAGAACGGATCAACTTACTAAACACTATTGAGAACAGAAAAGGAGAAATGACTATTTACAATTCTCTCCTCTCAGAATACGGCGTCGTAGGGTTTGATTATGGTTATGCCATGGCACATCCAAATTCATTAACTATTTGGGAAGCACAATTTGGAGATTTCTCCAATGGAGCACAAATTATTTTTGACCAATACATGTCTGCAGCCGAAGACAAATGGAAATTACAAAATGGATTGGTAATTTTACTTCCACACGGCTATGAAGGACAAGGTTCCGAACATTCATCGGCACGTATGGAACGTTTCCTACAACTCTGTGCCATTGATAATATGACCCTTGCAGATTGTACCACCCCTGCCAATTTCTATCATTTACTACGTAGACAAATGAAACGAAATTTCCGTAAGCCTCTCGTGGTATTTACCCCTAAGAGTTTGTTGCGACACCCATTAGCCGTTTCTAGCCTAGAAGATTTTTCAAATGGCGAATTCCAAGAAGTGATTGATGATACTATTGCAACAACAACGGTTAAAAAATTAGTGTTCTGTACCGGTAAATTCTACTATGATTTATTGGCGGAACGCACAAAACTAGACCGAAATGATGTGGCCTTAGTAAGAATAGAACAATTGTTCCCTTTGCATTTAGAGAAAGTACAAGCAGTAATAGACCGCTATCCAAACGTAAAAGAGTATGTATGGGCACAAGAAGAGCCGAAAAACATGGGCGCTTGGAGCCATATGTTACAACGTTTAGACTTGGTCCGATTACAAGTCGCCTCTCAACCGTATTATGCGGTTCCTGCAGCAGGTTCTTCGGCCAGATTTAAACGCCGCCATCAACGCGTAATAGACAGTGTATTTACAACAGATAAAAACTAACAACAACTAACGTATCAATCCTATTGATACCGTGCATTAAAATTATAAAAGATGATTTTAGAAATGAAAGTTCCTTCACCAGGAGAATCAATTACAGAAGTAGAAATAGCAGCTTGGTTAGTTGAAGACGGTGATTATGTAGAAAAAGACCAACCCATTGCAGAAGTAGATTCTGACAAGGCAACCCTAGAACTTCCGGCAGAAGAAAGTGGAATTATCACTTTAAAAGCCGAAGAAGGTGATGCCGTAGCAGTAGGTTCTGTGATCTGTTTAATAGATTTAGACGCCAAAAAACCTGAAGGCACAGATGCACCTACAGCTACTACAGAAAAAACAGTAGCTCCCGTAGTTGCCGCCCCTAAAAAGGACACCTATGCAAGTGGTACAACTTCTCCTGCAGCTAAAAAAATATTAGATGAAAAAGGCATTGCAAGTACTACCGTTAAAGGATCTGGTCGCGATGGACGTATTACCAAGGACGATGCTGTAAAAGCCGTTCCTAGTATGGGAACTCCTACAGGAGGCGCTCGTAGTTCTGGACGTAAAAAAATGTCCATGTTGCGCAGAAAAGTAGCGCAACGTTTGGTTTCCGTTAAAAATGAAACGGCCATGTTAACTACTTTTAACGAAGTAAACATGCAACCTATATTTGATTTACGAACTCAGTTTAAAGAAGATTTTAAAGCCAAACACGGTGTTGGACTAGGATTTATGAGTTTCTTTACTTTGGCGATCGTAAGAGCGCTTAAAATGTATCCAGACGTAAATTCTATGATAGATGGTGACTATCAAATAACACATGATTTTCAAGATATTTCCATTGCAGTTTCTGGTCCTAAAGGGCTGATGGTTCCTGTGATTAGAAATGCCGAAGCCTTGAGTTTTAGAGGTGTGGAAAGCGAAGTGAAACGCTTAGCCTTACGTGCACGTGATGGACAAATAACAATAGACGAAATGACGGGCGGAACTTTTACCATTACCAATGGTGGTGTTTTTGGATCTATGCTCTCTACGCCTATCCTAAACCCTCCTCAGAGTGGGATTTTAGGAATGCACAATATTGTTCAACGCCCTATGGCTGTGAATGGCGAAGTGGTAATTCAACCTATTATGTATGTTGCCTTATCTTATGACCACAGAGTTATAGATGGACGTGAGTCTGTAGGATTCTTAGTGGCTGTAAAAGAAGCCTTAGAAAACCCCGTAGAATTATTGATGGATAACAATCCTACGAAAGCATTGGAAATGTAAATAACTACCTTAAAGTCGCAGACTTTTCGGAGTACTATTTTACAAAATATATTTTATACAAAACGCCCAATATCTTTAAGTAGATATTGGGCGTTTTTTAAATATTACAAGAGAACGGTAAGTACCGTATTACTTCTTCACTCCAAACTTTTTATTTTTAAAATCGATCAGCACAACATCATTAAAAAAGAAAGGATTAGATATGAGGCCGTCTATATTGGTATCTTTAAAAAATGCTAACGTATGCTCGGCGTCGGTACCGTACACCGTACTATTTGCTTTTAGGCTTAGATCTCCAACTTTTATTGGATAATGGTTTTTTGCACCTGGCGTAATCACTTTAATCCCCCAAGAATATGCCTTAATTGTATCTTTATCGACCTTAGTATTTGAGGTGAACTTTTCATAAAGAGCCATAGTTGTGATCAAAGGAGTCGTAGAAGAACCCGTATCAAACATAAATTTATATTGCTGCTCATTAATATCCAAATTTAAAACCACTCGTCCTTGAACAGTTTCAAAATCAACAGACTTATACTGCAATTCTTTTGTTTCAGAGATACTATCTAAAATTGCGAATTTTTCGTTGGGATAATCTATAATCAATACTTTTCCTTGAAAATCATTCACTCCTATAGTTCCAATAAGTTTGGATCCTTTAACTCCATAGTTTTTACGAATAGGAAAGGCCTTTACTTGAGATTTATAGGAGTCCAAATAAAGAGAAATTCCCGAGGAATATTGATCCACATTAAATGTGTCAATTTTAGTATTAAATGATGCTATTTCTCGGATTGGATTTTCGTAAAACCCCGTCATATTAGCCCCAGTATCAAATTGCATTTTATACACCGTTGTGTCGTTTTCGACTTTTACAGGCACAAACATCACAAGTTTATCAATGTACTTCCCAGCCACTGTATCTGAAACAAAATAAAATGTTTGCCAGTCTACCTTTTGATTGTTGTTACTAGTTTTATTACAAGAAAATAACCCTATAGCTATCACTACAAGTACTAAAAAAGTGGTTTTATTCATATTAGAAATTTTACAGTCACATTAAACAATAGCCCCTAAAACAACAAAACAAACAACTGTTTTTAAAGAAACTACTCATCAAAAATACATAATAAAATCAATATTTTCAACTAAGGATACAGCTGTTTTTAACATTTTCAAAGGCAATAAAAAAGCCATTTATTTAAAAGCATTAACAACAGTCGCTCTTATGCTAAACGTAAGACATCGTAAAATATAATTTATATAAAACACCAAGTAATCATAAATAGATATTGGAAAATTTCACAATATACAACGCGATAAACAATGATAAAAACACTTAGCCAACAACAAAAAAGCACATAACTACTCCTTAGGTAACAACTGATGTTTTGCTTTTTCCGAAGTGATCAATTGCTGTTCCAAAAAACGAATGGATTGAAGAATTTTTACTTTATCGAAATTTGTTTTCCCGCCTTCCGTTAGAATCAAGGCATCATTTAAATGTTTTATATAAGCCTTAAAATGTTTGGTATGTACATCGTAAAAACGAATATTTAAGGCATTCACTTTCTTACGTAATATGGTGTATTGATTGGCCAATCCCCTTGCAGCAGCTAATTCAGGTTTTTCTATAACTTCACGATACGCAGGAAATGAGGAGTCCAAAGCTACATAAGTCAACCCACTTAAACGAGAAGGTAAATCGCTCAAATTAACAATATTTAAAGACCTCAATAAAGCCGTATCATAGGTAGAGATCACATCTTTATAATCCACAAATGAATTAGAAACTTCCTGTATTTGAATTTGAAATTTTAAATTAGAGGCCGCCATTTGATTGTAGAGACTAATATAAGGTTTAATCGCATCAGAAAAACCAAGCAGGGCTTCATCTGAAATCACATTGTTCGTATGCGCCATCGACTTCACCGTGGTCGCTCCAATAATATCGTATTTAGTTTTCCACTCATTCCGATAATGCTTGTATTTTTTAGGTAATTCCTCCCCTACGGTCACCAACTTAATATCCGCATGGGTAGCGACGTCATAACTGGTAAAACCAATGGCCGAATTAATCAAAGAATT
Organism: Flavobacteriaceae bacterium; assembly: GCA_002400885.1. GTDB lineage: Bacteria > Bacteroidota > Bacteroidia > Flavobacteriales > Flavobacteriaceae. Next base: position 21,140 of record NVRM01000027.1, on the reverse strand, counting down.
CGCAATGGAGGTAAACGGATTGGACTTTACAAAACTTTGTACCACTTCGTTATTTAATATCCTGTGGACAATGGTTTTCCACCTACTTTTAGCATTGCTTTGAGAAGCCTGAGAAACCTCTGGAGCTTCGGCAAATGAAACTACCAAATTTTTATCGATCATTTCTTGAATGGTAGCATCAAAATTAAGTCCCAACGCATTGGATTTCCCAATACTATTAATCTGAGTAATCCGATTCAACCCTTTGCTAATGGAAATGTTATTCTGTAAATTATTCCACTTTTCACTCATCTTAACCCCTAAAATAATAGCGATTTCTAATTTCTTTTTCTCGACGTCATAAAAGCTTTTGTCAATACTAATTAAGCGTGCTTTAAAAAATTTATTCTCCATTTTTAAGGCAGCGATCTCTTGACGAACATCAATATTCTCCTGAGAAAAGAGAGAAGGGCTACAAAGGAACAGTACTAAGATTAAGATGGAATACTTCATATAGGGGATTTTTAAATAAATGATTTTACATTATAATTCTGTGTAAAAATACAAGAACAATGCCAACATATAGCATCCTGAACAAATAATCAAATGGAAACAGTAAGCTAAAACAGCTCCCCTTCCATAATAGCTACAACAATTTTAAGCCTTAGCTCGTTTACGGACTCCATCATTTAATAAATAACGGATCTTTCTAAATACTGAACTCTACCAATAAACAAAAGATCATAACGAGTGAACATCTTCAAAATCATGCGATAAAAAACACAAAAACAAATGAGTGAGACATTAATAACCACGACCTATTCATTTTCTATAATCATTAAGTGTCATACAAATGCTCCTGCTCTTTTTGCTTTCATGTAGAATATTTAGTATTTTTGAAAAAAGAAAAAGAAACATTATGAAAACAAAATTAGTAGCCATTGCATTTTTATGCTTTGCGGCAAATTTATTTGCGCAACACTCCGATGAATATTTGGAAATTGTTCTCGACGGAAAAAAAGCTTGGATGCACAAAACAACTGGATTTGTAAAATACCAAAATCAATCCAAGATAAGTACTCCTAAAACAGGGACAAACAGCCCTTCAATAACGAACATTAAGACCTCCTCATATAAAGTAATTCAGGACGATACTTATTATAGTATCTCCAAAGAACACAATATTAGCGTAGCACAGCTTTTAGCATGGAATGAACTATCCAAAGGTCAGCCTTTACAAATAGGGAAAACGCTAAAAGTAAGCCTCCAAAATAACCTAAGTAAGACGTACAATACTGTTAAAAACAACTATCAAGGCCAACATGTCGTTGTAAAAGGAGAAACACTCTACAGTATTTCTAGAGAACATGGCATCACTGTACAGTTTTTAAAAAATAAAAACAATTTAAAAAGTTCGATGATACATATTGGACAACAACTTACGATCAGATAAATTACGACTGACCTTATATGAAAAACGCCAGATTCATCATGAATCTGGCGTTTTTTTTAAAGACTTAATCAGTCAATTTTTTTAAAAACGATACCCAATATTAATTCCTACCCTAGGGACCACAACAGGTGAATCGTCCGAAAAAAGATTCCTTCCCAATCCTCCATAAATATCAACCACAAAACCTGTTTCAGAAATATATTTACTTCCTATAGCAAGCCCTAAAGCGCCATCGGTATAAGATTGGTACTGCTTCTCTTTACTTTCAGTTTCCGCCTTCAATTCTTTTTCACCTGAATTTAATCCGAAAAAGACCTCTCCAAACATATTCCACGCCCCATTACGACTAAAATAATGACGAAAAAAAGGACTTAGCATACGCTCTTCATTATACCTGAAATCAGATGATTTTTTCTCTAAATTAAACAAAACAGAAAGCCCAATAGAAGATTGGTTACTTATGTATTTTTCATACGATACTTCTACCGTTTTTAAAGCCAATGCATCTAACAAATCCAATTTTAATTCTTGTTGCGCCTGAACAATACTTCCGATAAACAAAACGATTATTATAGTATATTTTTTCATATTTACTCCTAAAAAATTGATAGTAAAGATAGTACATTAATGTGTATGGATCCTTTTTTAATTAAAGGATAAAAAGCAGTCTCTTAAAAAAATAGAAGGAGCAAGGTTTTTGAAAATACAGAAATAGTATTAAACCTAAATAACATAGCAAACAGTTCTATAAACACTATTTCAACTGAAACAATAATATATTTAAATGAGCTCATAAATTCAACAAGAAACCCCCTATCCTGTAAATTATAACAGGGAGATAACAGCCCATTGTTATACACTCAACTGTGGATATTTAGTGATTTTTAACACCTCTCCTATTTTCGGGTTTTTATAAGCGTGAATCATAAAATAGGCCAACAGAGAAATAATGACTGTTCCTACGATAATTGTCCCAGATGTCCCTAAAACTCCAGAAATAGAAACTATTACGTGTTTTAGCCAGGCTTTTCTCCCATAAAGATTCATACTCCCACCAGCCTCTAATTCCACTGCAGCAAAATAAGTTATTACAATATATAAACCTAAAACACCTATGGCTATCAGATAAGGAACCATTTGTTTAAAAACAGTATATTCTTTTAGTTCCGTTCCCTTTAATTTATTTTTCAAATACTCTTTAATTCCACCGTAAACAGCAGCATCAATTTCAAGAGTTTGATCCGGGGTATGACCCTCTTTAAAAACAAATTCAATCGTACAGTCCGTATCTACAAAAACAATCTTTTTAAGGTCCTTATATCGGATACTTTTAATAACTCCTAGTTTTTTACTTTCGATTAGTTCGTTAATATCTACACGACTATCTTGATCTGTTAACCAAACAGATTTTTCAGTTAATATTAAGTATTTATGTTTTAATTTTAGTGTTTCAATTTTCCAGTACTTCATTTTATAATAGTCATTTTTTTATTTTTTAAAACTTTTAGAATAATGAGTACATGACGATTTTTCATCTAACAATAAGGACTTCCAAATAAAAGACATCGCGTCTCAAAAATGCACTAATTCCTTATGAATAACACCCTAACTAGACAGAAAACCCCACCTTTCTAATTAAATACCCTGATGTACTTCCGTTACATCATTAAAAATAATAGGGTGGTATATTTTCACAAACATTGCGACGTCATTCAAAGATATTTTATCCGGATAAGTCATTAGTAATAATCGTAAAGGAGCTTGACCAACTTTAACAGGTGGAATTTCATAAAAATGTTGATTCAGACAAAAGCCCAGCCTTTCGTAAAACKTTATYCTGCGCTGCTTGATTGTTGACGTTGGTAATTCTACCTCCAGCAGTATTGGTTTATCATTAYTAGACATAAACTTTTTCAGAATCAACCGTCCAAAACCTTTATTTCTTTGTGCCGGTATCGTTGCAAAATGCTCTATGTATYTATAGTCTTTGAAATCCCACCACAAGAGAAAYCCTGTAAATTYCCCACCATCAATCAAAACATYAAAATGATATTTTTCATGCTGCATWACTGCTTTCTGMCCCTCCAACAMTCGACGYTCTTCCTCAGGAAAAGYAGCKAGRTAAAGCTCCCAWGCAGTTTGAAAAAAATSGTCAGAAATRTGATTAAGYCGTAGGTGTTTCATTGWTTATYTTGATTCTCTTTTTTCTAATTGAGTTATTTAATNCCCTNAACTAAAATTGWCGCATCACTTTAAWGAAGRTTTGTCACATTTATTCTTCCAAAACTATATTCCGAAAGGTCAAATTTATTCTTGGYTTACAACCCTTTTTTGTAGGCGGCAAACGATGCAACCAATATTGCTGACATGTACCCGCCATCAGCAGTAAACTCCCCTTCTCTAGAACAAGAGACACCGTTTGTTTGGTTTCTTTATGCTTCAAGGCAAACTTACGTTCGGCACCAAAACTCAGCGAAGCAATAATAGGGGTATCTCCTAGCGTTTTTTCAGCGTCTGAATGCCATGCCATCCCTTCGGACCCGTTGTGGTACAGGTTTATTAAACAGGAATTAAATGTAGTTTTAAGTCTTGTTTCTACGAGCTGTTTTAAAACCAATAAACCAGGTGTCCAAGGCAATGCCGTTTTGGTGATTTTGGAATAGGTATAAGAAAAATCACTATCACCATACCAAGCAATTTTACGCTTGGTGGTAATTAATTTTCCAAAAACAAGGGCTTGATCATGTTCCCAGGCAATGCTATCTAATAATAAGCGATACTGTTTTTCAGATTCCTCGTAAGACATCACTGGTCCATAATAGCGGACTTCTCCATCTATAGGGAGGAGATTTGGATACTGTTCTGTGCTAAATAAATCCATGTTATTTTTGTACTGCTCGCGTTATATTTCTACTTTATTCGTTACGGGATCTCCACAACTTGCACAAAAAGGCAAATGCACAAAATTCTCCTCGCCACATTTACCACAAGGCTTGAATAATTCCAAGCCACAAAAACGACAAAAATTAGTCACAACTCCATAAGATATGTGTTGTTTTTTCTTTTCCGAAGGCTTGTCCCATTTTTTTACAATAAAATCTTTCCCACAAGAAGGGCACATATGGTCGTCCAACGCTTTTTCTGCCGTATCTGTTTGCACTTTTTTAGCACGTTCAGTAGTAGGAGCTTTCAATTCTCTTTTCTTACGCTCTATAAATTCTTTTATTTTATTGAGGGCATAAATCCCAAATAAGACACTTAATATAATCCCAACAGAATACCTGATATAACCGCCATAACTTGGTAAATAAGGTATTAAACCAACAAAGAAGGCATAAAAAGAGAAGAGTACGAACCCTAAAAACAGCGGCCAGTACTTATGTTTCCTTAATTTTACAATAAAGAAAATCCCGATGAGTAAAATAGGCAGGATAAACATCAAGCGAATTAAAAATACTTTTAAATCGTATTTTTGAATGGCCTTGGTTTGCAATTCATAAGCACCATCACGTGCTGTATCCATGCGCGCTGTAATTATATCTTGATCCTTCCCCAATACATAAATGTCATTTTTTAAATCCGCCAATTTCTTTTTAGATTCTTGTTGTGTTTTATAATATTCGTCCAGTTTATTGGCTCTTTCTAAAATGGCATCATCTTCCTTAGGAGAGCCAATGGTCTTGCGTGCAGCCAACCAATTGTCAAAGGACTTTTTTGCATTTGAATATTTATTATTGGCAATATTTAAGGTGTTTTGAATGCTGTTTTGCTGTTCACTTTTTAAATCGATTTCCGCATCGATCTTTGAAATTAACCCCTTTTCTTTTGTTATTAAATTTAGATTTTCAAAAGATTCCAGTTGCGGTCTCTCTTTCCAATGATCTACATCATCCATTAATTTGCCAGAGAGCGCTATTAAAAAGCCACAAAGCACAATAGCGATAAGGTAGTTTATAAACTTAGACGTTTTTTCTAATTTCTTATTATTGAATTCCATAAAACAATTGTTATTTTAAGACTAAGGTACAACATAAAAAACGGATGATCAGCCGAGGCTCATCATCCGTTTTTAAAAGATTTTATATAAAATTAATTACATTTTTTGCAACCAATTACGTGCATCTACTTCTTTTTTAATAATTGCTGAAAGCTCGGTAATTTTTACGCGTTCTTGTTGCATGGTATCTCTGTGACGAATGGTCACACAATCGTCGTTTAACGTATCGTGATCCACCGTAATACAGAAAGGCGTCCCTAAGGCGTCTTGACGACGGTAACGACGTCCTACAGCGTCTTTTTCATCGTAAATAACATTAAAGTCCCACTTCAATTCTTCCATTATTTTACGTGCTACTTCCGGCAAACCATCTTTCTTTACCAATGGGAAAATTGCCGCTTTATAAGGCGCCAATACCGATGGTAATTTTAACACAGTTCTAGACGTTCCGTTTTCTAATTCTTCTTCTTGCAAAGAGTTAGAGAATACTGCCAAGAACATACGATCTAATCCAATAGACGTTTCTACCACATAAGGTGTGTAGTTTTTATTTTCTTCGTGATCAAAATACTGTAATTTTTTCCCAGAAGCTCCTTCATGTGCTTTCAAGTCAAAATCGGTACGTGAGTGAATTCCTTCCAATTCTTTAAAACCAAATGGGAATTTAAACTCGATATCCGTTGCAGCATCTGCGTAATGTGCTAATTTTTCATGATCATGGAAACGGTAATTATCTTCACCCAATCCTAATGATTTATGCCATTTTAAACGGTTAACTTTCCAAGCTTCGTACCATTCTTTTTGAGTTCCTGGTTTTACAAAAAATTGCATTTCCATTTGCTCAAATTCACGCATTCTAAAAATAAACTGTCTTGCTACAATTTCGTTTCTAAATGCTTTTCCTGTTTGTGCAATTCCAAAAGGAATTTTCATACGTCCTGTTTTCTGAACGTTTAGGAAGTTTACAAATATCCCTTGTGCTGTTTCTGGACGTAAATACAAATCCATTGCAGTATCTGCACTAGCTCCTAATTTAGTTCCAAACATTAGGTTAAATTGTTTTACTTCTGTCCAGTTTTTAGATCCAGACAATGGGCAACCAATTCCTAATTCTTCTATCAATGCTTTTACATCTTCTAGGTCTTCTTTTTCCAAAGATTGTCCCATACGTTGTAAAATAGCATCTCCTTTTTCTTTATATTGTAATACACGTGGATTCGTAGCTAAAAACTCCGCTTTATCAAAAGAATCTCCAAAGCGCTTGGCGGCTTTTTTTACTTCTTTTTCAATTTTAGTATCGTATTTAGCAACGTAGTCTTCGATGAGTACATCGGCACGGTATCTTTTTTTCGAATCTTTATTATCAATAAGTGGATCATTAAAAGCATCTACGTGGCCAGATGCTTTCCAAGTTTTTGGATGCATAAAAATGGCTGCATCTAAACCCACAATATTCTCATTCATTTGCACCATGGCTTTCCACCAGTACTCGCGAATGTTTTTCTTTAACTCTACTCCATTTTGTGCATAGTCATACACTGCACTTAAACCATCGTAAATTTCACTTGATTGAAATACAAATCCGTATTCCTTTGCATGGGAAATTACTTTCTTAAATTTATCTTCTTGTTTTGCCATGGAGCAAAATTAATTATTTTATGAGAATAAGCGTTTATTTATAGTAATATTTAGCCTTAAGTATGCTATACTCGTATTATTTAAGCAATAATTAGATGAAATCACCTTCTTAAAGAACTAAAAAAGGGGAACCTGCCAAAGCAAATCCCCCTTTTTCAAAAATAAAATGATACTGTTTTATTTTAAAACAATGTTAGACGCTCCTACAAAACGATTCTCTAAATAGACATTTACCGTATAGCTTCCCTTTGCCATCGATTTTCTATCTAATTCTACTAAAGAAATAACATCCATATTTGCATTGTCATAATTAACAATATTACGGTCGCTATAGCCTACTTCATTTCCATCGTCAAAAGTAACGGTTCCTTTTTTTGCTAAAACCGCCCCTTTAGAATCTAAAATTTGGATAAGCGCAATGCGTTCTCCTTTCGCTGCAATATCATTTTGAGCCACTCTAAAGTTAATTCTGAATGCATCTGTTCTTCTCGCACGTGAAGTTGCTTTTAACTGTCCATTTAAACGCTCGCGCATCGAAAGCACTTTAATCGCATTTACACGTAATACAGACCCAATACTTACCGTATTTTGCAAGACCACGTTTTGTGCATTCAACTGTTCGTTTTGAACCGTTTTTTCTGAAATCTGCGTGTTTGCAGCACCTAAATTTTCTGTCAATAAACTATTTTCTGCCGTTAATTCGACTACTTGCTCAGACAAGAGATCATACGATGCTTGCATGCTCGCAATTTCTTTTCTGTATTTACGAATTAAACTGTAATTGGTTTTTCCCAATTTTTTAATTGATGTTTGAAAAGCTACAATACGGTCTCTTTCTACACGTAATTCGTCTGTGATTTCTGTATTCTGAGCAATTGCTTCATCATACTTTAAGACCATTTTATTTAAATCGTCTTGGATCTCTACTTTTTCTGCTGAAATAGCATTTGTTAATTCCGTATGCTCTTGGTTACTATAATAAATATAACCTAAGGCACCTACTAATAGAATTGCTAAAACAACTAGAATTGCTTTGTTTGATTTTTTTTCTGTTGTACTCATAAAATAAATATTTTATTAAACTTATTGAGGGAAACCTTCAAACGTACACCTAAGTTAATTATTGTACTTTTTTACAGAAATAGACGAATGCCGGAGGAATATTCAAGGTTACAAACTGAATACTAACCTGTTTGTTAAATACTTTTTTCACATCCTTTCGGTTTTGAAGACTGTATTGATATTGAATAAATTCACCCTTGTTTTTTAAAGCAATATAACTGTTTTCTAAAATCTCCAAGGAAACACCCGGAGGCATAATAGCAAGAGGTAAACTTGACACCACATAATCTACATGGTCAAACCCATGTTTCTGAATTACCTTTCTAATTTCAGTGGCCGATGTTTTAAGAATGGTCAACTGAGGGTGTTTGTCCCTGGATAGATACTCGAAAAAAACGTCGTTAATCTCAAAGCAAAATAACTGTGCCTCCGGATGCATCCGTTTTAACATCTCCCTCGTAATAATACCACTTCCGGGCCCAAATTCTACCAAAACCCGTGCGGTTTTAAAGTCAATTCCAGCCAGCATTTTCTTGACCAAAAATTTAGAACTTGGCACAACCGTGCCCGAAGTTCTTATGTTTTTAATGGCTTCCTTAAAAAAAGTAATCTTGTTTTTCAATTAAATAGCGTTTTTAATTTTCGTAACTTACTCTACCAAAGTAGGTTATTTATGCAAATCTTAAAGGATATATTTTATATATTTTTCCCAAACGACTGTTTAGGCTGCGACCAAGCACTACATCAGCACGAATCATATTTGTGTACCTATTGCCGCCACGACCTTGCACTGACCTATTTCACGAACGAAAAAGACAATAGATTAGAGCGTTCGTTTTATGGCCGCATTAAAATCAAAGCAGCCACCTCCTTACTCTATTATGAAAAGCACCATATGGCACAGGAATTAATTCACCTATTAAAATATAAAAACCAACAACAAATTGGCGTTTTTATAGGTGATTGGATGGGGATTGAATTAAAAAACAGCCCTCGATTTAGGGACTTAGATTGCATTGTTCCAGTGCCATTACACCCCAATAAATTACAATCAAGGGGTTTTAATCAACTAGATGAATTCGGAAAACGGCTGAGCCATCACTTAGAAATCCCATTCATGAATAAGGTACTCATCAAAAAAACGAGTAGTAATAGTCAAACGAAAAAAGGAAGATTTGCCAGAATTAATAATACTGCAGAAATTTTCACGACCCAACAAGAACAAGCACTTACAAACAAACACATATTGCTGATAGACGATGTAATAACCACAGGCGCCACTATGGAGGCTTGCTATAATGCGCTTATTCTTATCCCAGGGGTTACCGTGAGTTTAGTCACCATGACCTGTTCTAAATCATAAGGCCTATTTCTCTTTAACCGTCATGAAATCCGGAAATAATGTCGGTGCTAAATCATGGATTGGTTGGTACAAAATAGAGGTTTCCGTAGCGTCTTTTGAAACAAAAGGTAAGGTACTATTTAGCTTGTCAAAAATAATTAAGGCGATACTCAATATCAAGCCTATTTTTAAGGCTCCAAAGACACCTCCCAATATAGAATTTATGATACCCAAAGCAGCAAAATCGGCAATTTTCGTAAAAATCCTCCCGAGCATTGCAATCACTAAAACAATGACAGCAAAAGTAATAGCAAAAGAAACAATGGTAATATAACGTTCCTCCCAAGAAACATGTTCGGTTAAATAATTTGCCACAAAATATGAAAAATGGATCGCTCCATACACTCCTGCAATTAAGGAAACTAAAGAAGCTACCTCTACAAACAACCCCTTCATTATCCCTCTCACAAAGCCAAAAATTAAAAGCACCGCTAGTATAATATCAATTGTATTCATGAAACTCGTTTTTTTTTGTAAATATACATTTTTTTAGTTTGTATATTTGCCTCAAAACTCAACAAACATGTCAAGAGATATTCAGTTAAGAGAAGATTGGAAAACATTGGTTACTGACCTTTCTTCCCAATTTAATGATGGAGACGAACTTACCATGGATGCTATTATTTACTTAATCGGTATTCAAGAATTAGGGCAAGGTAAACGTGACTATAGCAAAGACGATAAAGTAAATTTAATGCACATTGCTATTTGTAGATTGCTAGAGCCTTTTGGATATTATGAGTTCGATTATTTTGATAGCGATAACTGGCCTCATTACAACATCATAAAAGAATTACCAGCCTTAAAAGCAGGAGAACAATCTGTTTTGATGAAAGAGGCGATTGTAGCTTACTTTAAGAAGGAGGAGGTTTAAATTTTACTCAATAGTTTGAATTTCACTCAAAGTCGGGAGACTTCCCGAAACACCAAAGATAAAACACTATTTTTCAAATACATATCACTAAAAAGTACTAGTTTAAGTACTTTTTAGTATCTTTGTACTATGGAAACAGTAAACTACACAGATTTTCGCTCCAATTTAAAACATTGGTTTGACAAGGTTATAGATGATGTAAGTGATCTCATTATCAAACGAAAAAACGGAAAAGACCTGGTGTTAATTTCGCTAGACGAATACAATTCCCTAAAAGAAACGACCTACCTACTTACAGGAAAAAACAGAGATATCTTATTAAACTCTATCAAAGAATTAGAGTCTGGAAATGGGATTGAAAACAAGCTCCTTTAAGTATGAAATTAACATGGTCCTCGGCTAGTTGGGAAGATTATTTGTATTGGCAAAAAGTGGATAAAAATAACTTAAAGCGCATAAATCAACTTATAAAAACTTGCCAGCGTACGCCCTTTGAAGGCATTGGGAAACCAGAAGCTCTAAAAGGAGATTTACAAGGATATTGGTCGCGACGTATTACCTCCGAACACCGCCTGGTTTACAAATGCGAAAATAATCAATTGTTAATTGCTGCTTGTAGGTACCACTACGGGAAATAACATCCTTAGCCCTTCAAATCCAACATCAACTCGTCATATATCAACGAAAAAGTTTGTTTTTTCAAGGCATTTCTATGTTTAGAATCCATCCCTTTAGTAGGAATTACAGCATGTAATTTGGCACGAAGAACACCTGGCTTACCGCTAAAGAACGTAAATGAAAATAGCCGTTTACAATCGAATAAGGTCACAGGAACAATAGGTATTTGATGTTCTATCGCTAATCGAAAAGCCCCATTTTTAAATTCACTTAACACTACATTTTCATCATCTGGCACTAATCCTTCCGGAAAAATACAAATACTCATGCCGCTTTTTAAACGTCGATTCGCTTCTTCTATAACCTGTTTACCGCTATCTCGATTCCCCCTATCTACTAAAATATTTGTCTTTTTATAAAAATACCCAAAAACAGGGACTTTCGCAATCTCCTTTTTTCCTATAAAAACAAATGGATTTTCGCTCATTACAAACATCATCATCACATCCATCATAGAGGTGTGATTAGGGCAAAACAAATAACTTTTCCCTTTTTCTAAAGTACCTTCTTTTTCAAAGTCTACACGGAATCCCATGATGAAAAGGATGGTTTTAGACCAGCATCGGGCAATTTTATAAAATATAGGATACCATTTTTCTTTCGACACAATGATTAGCAATACAGGAAAAACAGCCAACACAGAAAAAAAGACCCATCCATAAAACCAAATTCGCCAAACGGCCCTCCCAAAATTCTTTATAAAATTCATTTAAAAAATTATCTGTTGTTAAATATTCTCATTTCTCACCCCTAGTACAGAGTCCTTACAAAAATAGGTTAATTAGATTTAATAGGTCGTCCAATAATTTTTTACCACCTAATATTAACAAACATATTGTAAGTCAGCAAATTAATTCATAACTTGACGTTTATTAACTAAAAATATTTTTATGGAATTTTTGTATTTTCTCCTGATAGGAGCAGCTGCTGGTTGGATTGCTGGTAAATTAATGAAAGGTGGCGGATTTGGCCTTTTAATAAATATTATACTAGGAATTGTAGGTGGATTCATCGGTGGATGGGTTTTCGGCCTCTTAGATATAAACCTAGGATTAGGTCCACTTGTTGGACAATTGATCACCTCGGTAATAGGCGCAGTAATCTTACTGTTTGTCGCGGGCTTGTTTAAAAAATAACATTTAAACCCCCTAAAGAATAAAATCGGCAATTGCCGATTTTTTTTGGTTATTATCCGTATTTTTGTCCTCGAAATATACAATTATGGCAAGAGTTTTAACAGGTGTACAAAGCACCGGAACACCACATTTAGGAAATTTATTAGGCGCAATTGTTCCTGCAATTGAAATGTCTAAAAACCCTAACAACGAATCTTTCTTATTTATTGCAGACATGCATTCGCTAACGCAAATAAAAGACGGAAACGAACTTAGACAAAACACTTACAGTACTGCTGCTGCCTGGCTTGCATTTGGCTTGGACATTAATAAAACTGTTTTTTATAAGCAAAGTGACATTCCACAGACGACCGAATTAACATGGTATTTGAGCTGTTACTATCCTTATACACGTTTAACACTTGCACACTCTTTTAAAGATAAAGCTGACCGCTTAGACGATGTAAACGCTGGCTTATTCTCCTATCCAATGCTAATGGCTGCCGACATCTTACTATATGACGCAGAAATAGTTCCTGTTGGAAAAGACCAATTACAGCATCTAGAAATGACCCGTGATGTTGCTAGTAGATTCAACCATCAAATGGGAGAAACATTTGTACTTCCTGACGCAAAAATCCAAGAAGGAACCATGTATGTTCCTGGTACCGATGGCGGAAAAATGAGTAAATCGCAAAACAATATCATCAATTTATTTTTGGATGATAAAAAACTGCGCAAGCAAATCATGAAAATCAAGACGGATTCTACCGCTATGGAAGATCCTAAAAATCCTGATACCTGTAATTTATTCAACCTGTATAAATTAGTTGGAAACGAGGAACAAATTGCTGATTTACGTGCCAAATACGAAGCGGGAAACTTCGGTTACGGACATGCAAAACAAGCATTTTACGAATTATTGATAGACAAGTACAGCGAAGAGAGAAAACGCTATAATTACTACATGGAAAATGTAGATGAAATAGACAAAGCATTGGCTATTGGAGCAGAAAAAGCTCGTGTTATAGCAAATGAGGTTTTAAAACGCGTTCGAACGAAAGTAGGCTACTAATCATTTATTAGTCCTATTTGAATGCTTGCTGTTAGACATATGGTCTTCCACAGTTCTATCAAAAATAAAAAACTGACACTAAGTATTTACTTGGTAAATTTAAGTGTAGAAAACAAGATCTTTACATGAAATATTCACTTGAAAACATTCCTGTAAAAAAACTAAAACACCTAGAGAAAGCAATTTCTTTAGGTGCAAAGTTTGTCGTTTTTAATTATCGTATTGGGCTTGGAGCGGTATCATTATTAAAGTGCTCTCCTGCTATTTTCATAGCAAACAGCACTGAAATTTCAACATTTCGAAAAAAATATGATGTCCTCAATTTTGTTTTAGGTCCTTGGTTTTTTTTAAAAGGCCCCTTTTTAACCTACGACGCTTATAAAATAAATCAGCGTGGAGGAATCGATGTTACTAAAGACATCATGAGCAATTTAACGCAAGAATCTCTTGATAAAAATGAAGTTGAGATTAAGGCCATTCATTCTATTTTCACTAAGGTTTCTTTGAGAGATAAAAAAGACATCATAAAAGCACTTAAAAAGATTGCTATAAACACGGTCCCGCTAAAAAAAATACACACGGCCTTATTTGTAAACGTAGCGCCTGGTTATGAACCACATTTCGTAATTGGCATAACGCTATACAACGATAAAAACCTAGACATTAGCCATGTAAAAAAGTGCCTAAACACTGTCTTTTACAAACATGTTCAATTTGAAATTATCGACTTAAAACATGCTGGCGAATACGGAGAAAAACTAATCGAACAAGGAAATTGTATTTACGGATAATTAAGATTCTTTAAATCAAAACATAAGCACCAAGTATTTCTCAAAAAAACACAAATCCCGCTATTTTTTCACCTACGTCCTATCCCCGCTTTCACGGGAATGATATCGTAATTCTATTTCAACTCAAAAAACTATTTTTTAATAAAAGCAATGGTCGCTTTTACAACGTCGGACAAATCACTGGGCATTGTATCCTTATTCCAGGGTTGTGCAGCTCCAAAAGTATGATTTCCATTGGGAATCATTTTAAGTACYGCTTTTGGGTTCCACTGCTGTAAACACCGTGCTTCTATAGGTTTTACKACCTCGTCTGCTTCTCCCTGAATAATCAATTGGGGAATCTTAARTCCTTTTACWGAAGAYTSAATGGTCAAACGGGCTTCGTTTTCTTTAAAATTGGTRTAAAAACCGAATAAGTGTGGCATTTGCTGYTTGGTACGTGCATTTTCTATATGYGCTACACCYGCTGMTTTCCATCCTGCTAAGGCATYTCCTRTAGGGAAACGCGCTCCAAAATCGGAAACACCAGCCCAGGAAACCACACGCTTTATACGCTTGCTTTCACCWGCTTTTACCARCACAGTTCCTCCCCCTCTAGAATGCCCTATGAGTGTAATATCATTTAAATTAATRTTGTCTTGAAATTCAGCTAGGGTRCTYATATAGTCCAATACRGTTTCTATATCGTCTAGTTCCTTRGTAAACGTRTTTTYTCCAAAGGCKTCYAAGTCTGGAAAATCGATTGGATTTTTCATGGTTCCACCGTTATGAGAAAAATTGAATTTTACAAAAAACAAGTCTGCATTTACAAATGAATCCACCATTAAATTCCACGCTCCCCAATCCTTATACCCTTTGTATCCGTGGCAAAAAATAACCACAGGTTTCGGTGCCCCATCATTCTTAAAATAAAAATCGGCTAGTATAGGCTTGCTATTCTCTTGCGCTATTTGAATGTTTTTTACTACTTCCATGTTTTTTTATATTTTATGGATTGCTACTTTAGTTAAAAAGGCAGGTCCGTTTTTTCAGTAAAAGGAATGTTTATATCGAATATTTCCACCATTATTTCAGCAAAAACAGCAGAAAACTCCTCCATTTTATCTTCGTTTATCGTTAATTCTTGTTTCCCTCTAGCGGCCGTAAAATTCATTGGTAAAAATCCTGAATTTAAATTTTTAAACGAATAGATCCCCGCGTGTATCTTCCCTACATCCGCTAACTTTTTATTTTTCAAATGTAAAAAGGAATACATTAACACCTGCAACGGTTTGGCATATTTGTAATCGGTTTTTAACAGGGATAAATCTGGAACTTTTAAATCCAATAAAGTAACTTTCCCTGTTTTGTAATCTATGATTCTCGTTACGTCATCCAATACATCTATCCGATCCACAGATCCTTTTATCGTGACAGGAAACGCCAAAGATTCATGCTTAAAAGGGCGGCTAATCGAGGCTTCTAAACTAATTATTTTTAATTGCGCTCCTTCTTTTAAAGCGGCTAATTCTTGATTTAAGAAGCGTCTTATATGATGGGTTGATATTTCAAATATCAATTTATTTTTACCAAAGCCCAATTCTCCTTTCTTAAAAAACACTTCGAACTGCTTTTTTATTTCTGCTGGTAGGAGCGCCTTCATACTTTTGATTGCTGCTTGGTCCAACAACTTACCAATATAAGGTTTGTATAGATAAAACAACGTTTCATGTATTACCGTTCCCATGGTATTACTAGCCACCGTTTCTTCCACTTCCGCAGCTTCTCTAATTCGCAATACATAGCGCTGATAAAAAGCGATAGGATTGTACAAATAAGACGCTAAAGCGGAAGGAGACACCCCGTTTTCTGCCCATGCTTTTAAGCGATCAATCACTGCATCGGTTTTTGAGATTTCGATGATCGAATCTTCCAATTTATCTACAGCTGGACTAATTAAATGATCCTTTACATTGTCATAATAATAACTGAGCTGCGTAATAAAACGGCTCTTCTCACCAGCACCAAAAGCATCTGGCTCCGTATTATAAAATAGGTATACGTTTTTTGCGCGATGTATCAACCTATAAAAATGATAAGAAAAAATAGCATCTTTTTCCTGATAGGTAGGGATTGCAAACATCTTTTTAATTTCAAAAGGTAAAAATGATTGCTCTCCTTTTCCACTAGGTAGCACGCCCTCGTTCGTAGAAGTAAGTATCACGGTTTCAAAATCCAATACACGTGTTTCCAACATTCCCATTAATTGCAATCCATTTAAGGGTTCTCCTTGAAAAGATAAACTTTCCTGCTGTGTCAGCAACCTATAAAACTGTTGTAACACACGAAGAGAACTAATGTATCCATACTTAGTATTCAGGTTTTTTAATTGCTTAAAGACACTTAAAAAACGATATGAAAATTCTCGATCCAATCCATCTACCTGTAGCATCCAAAATTCTAATAAAGAAATCTGTCTATCTAATAATACACTGATGTCTGTACATATTTCGAAAAGATGTAAAAAGTGAACATCCACTCCTTTTAATGATTTTTGTAGAGATGCTGGGCTTAAAAAAACCACGTTTTGCAATACCATTTCTTTTTCTAATAATGCCACTTGATCTTCACACGCTACATGCGCCACTAATTTTTTAACATAAGGATGATTTAGCAAGGCCAAAACGTCTTTATAATAAAAGGCTTGTTTTTGAAATTTATCAACATTTAATTGCATTTTAAAAAACAAGTCAAACAAGCTAGAAAGACCTATTTGATGTAAGGGAAACCCCATGGTAATATTTACTTTCCCTACAGATGCAGGCAATGAAGTTAGGGTTAGTGGCAATAGGTTTTCATCTGCCAACACCAACGCTGTATGCTGTGGTGCATCCATTTTCTGAATGAGTTCACCTACAAATTTAAGTTGGGTTACATTTTTAGGCGCCCCGATACAATTCAATACTTTTTTAGTAAAATCTATCTCCTCGATCCAATTAAATGGATGCTGTTTATAATAAGGCCAGGTTTCTTTAAATGATCGTAAAAAGTTACCTGCTTCATTGGCAGGGTCCATTATCACGGTGCTCGTATCCCAATATACGGTCGCCAATTTTTGTTCCAATAAGGCTTGAAAAATGGTTTCTTCCGCTTTATTCAAGGCATTAAAACCTACAAAATAAGTCATCGCACCATCCGAAGACGCAATAAAATCGTCTAACTTAGTCGTTGCTGTCCGATAGACCAATCCTTGATAGCCAATATTTTTTTCTGACAATTGGGCGGTAATACTTTTATAGTACTGATGTAGTTTTTCAAAAAAGTGTAAATACTTAGTCGTTAATACGGTTGGTTTTTCATCATCTGTCAACCAACTTTCCATTCGTTTAATATCACTCAAATAGGTGAATATTTGATGGGAATCCACCAAGTAACTATCAATTTCATTAAAATCTTGTAAGGCAGTAGTCGCCCAATGAATAAAACTCTCAAAAGGTTCTACTTTATCCTTAGGAGTATGTTTTAAATACACTTGATAAAATTCAAAAACCAATTGAACAGAATCTACCATTCTCAAACCAGCCATTTTTTGAATATAGCCTTCTATACTAATTATTTCAGGTAGAAATCCCGCAGTTTTTAATTGACTTTTCAATTCTTCTTTTAAAAAAAGACAAGACCTCTGACTCGGTAATACGAATAAGGCCGACTCTAAATTAGGATGCTGTAAAACTTCGGTAACTACTCTAGAAATAAACGATGACATGATTAAAAATTTGTATAAAAATAAAAAAGCCATTTCAAATGAAATGGCTTTTTATAAAATATTTTAAAAGAAGTTCAAATTAGTTCACCAATTTGATCTCAACTCTTCTGTTATTAGCTCTTCCTGAACGAGTCGCGTTAGAATCAACTGGTTGATTTTCACCGTATCCTTGTGCAGTTAAGTTACTAGAAGAAATTCCTTTAGTCACTAAATAATCTTTTACAGAATTTGCTCTTGAATCAGACAAACTTTGATTTGTAGTACTAGATCCTGTAGAATCTGTATGTCCTTCGATATGGAATTTAGCTTCTGGATATTCATTCATAATACCAACAATCATATCTAAACGTGCATATGTTTCATCTTTGAATGTAGATCTAGAAGTGTTAAAGTAAACAGTTCTTGCTAATTCTTGTAAAGCAGCTTTAGTAGCTTCACTTACAACTTTAACTTTTTCTGGACACCCATTGTTAGAAGCAACACCTGCAACTTGTGGACAATTGTCTACATTGTCTAAGATTCCATCTTTATCAGCATCTCCCCAAGGGCAACCTTTGTTAGCCGCTGGACCTGCAACTTTAGGACATTTATCTTTTGCATCAACAACACCATCTCCATCAGTATCAGGACATCCTTTGTTTGCTTTGCTTCCTTTTACTTTAGGACAAGCATCTTTACTGTCAATGATTCCATCACCGTCTGTATCAGGACAACCGTTAAATTTAGCGATACCTGCAGTGTTCGGACATTTGTCTTCAGCATCAGTAATACCATCATTATCAGAATCTGGACATCCTTTAAATTCTTTCAATCCAAATACTGTTGGACAAGCATCATTTTTATCAAAGATACCATCTCCGTCTGTATCAGTTCCACCAAACTTGATTACTATACCAGCAGCATGTTGGAAGTGTTGTTTTACATAGTCACTATCGAAAGAGTGCTTGTAAGTTGTTTGAATATTTAATCCAATATTGTCAGAAAACCAAAAGTTCACTCCTGCACCACCGTTAAGTGTTCCAGTTCCGTTGGTCTTACTAGTATGGTCAATCCAAGTATAACCACCCCCTATAGATACAAAAGGATCAAACCATGCAGTTTCTCCAATCAAATTATTTAAATCATATTTTACTGCACCGTCTAAACCAAAGTAAGAAAGGTCACTCGCTGCAACATCTCCAATTTTTTCAATCTTATTTAATGAACCAGCAACTTCAAAACTAAATCCATGTGCTAAATATTTACCAACACTCAATCTAGAGAGAGAAGGAATCATATTGTAATGGTCATCTGCGTTAAAAAACTCATCGTACCATACAGTAGAGTGCCCTGCTGGAGTTGTCATACCACTAATATTTGTAGGGTAAAAATCCACTGCATTTACACCAAAACCAATTGCCCAAGGATTACTCTCATCCTGAGCGTTCATGTTGCTTAAACCAGCAACTACTAGTATAGCCATCAAGGCCATTTTTAAATGTTTCATTTTCAATAATTTAATTAATGTTCTTTTTTATTTTTTTTTAAAATCGTTCCTATCTAGACAGAAACTATACAAATCTACAAAATAATATTGATAGTCCCGTGTTTTTAAGAGATTTCTAAATAACTTCTAATTTTTTACCCACTTTAATGAAAGATTGCACAGCTTTATCGATATGTTCGATAGTATGTGCGGCGGATAATTGTACTCTAATACGTGCTTTATCTTTAGGTACCACTGGAAAAAAGAATCCAATTACGTATATCCCTTCATCCAACAACATATTTGCCATTGTTTGCGCCAATTTTGCATCGTACAACATTACTGGGACAATTGCAGCGTCTGCTCCAACTAAATCGAAACCTGCCTCACTCATTTTAGTTCTAAAGTAATTGGTGTTTTCTTCCAATTTATCACGTAAGCTCGTGTCTTTTGTTAAAATTTCAAACACTTTAAGAGAAGCACCTACAATTGCTGGTGCCAATGAGTTAGAAAACAAATACGGACGTGAACGTTGACGTAAAATTTCTATAATTTCCTTCTTACCTGTGGTATAACCTCCCATAGCTCCACCCAAGGCTTTACCAAGAGTTCCTGTAATAATATCCACGCGATCCATCACGTTTTTCAACTCCACAGTACCCCTACCTGTCTTACCTATAAAACCAGCAGCATGACATTCATCCACCATTACTAGTGCATCATATTTATCTGCTAAATCGCATATTTCGTCCAACTTAGCGACAATTCCATCCATAGAAAACACTCCATCTGTTACTATAATTTTAAAACGATGTCCTTTTTCATTCGCAGCTATTAATTGTGCTTCCAAAGAGGCCATGTCATTATTGCCATACCTGTAACGTGCTGCCTTACAAAGACGTACACCATCTATAATTGATGCATGATTTAAAGAGTCAGAAATAATCGCATCTTCTGCCGTTAATATTGGCTCAAAAACCCCTCCATTTGCATCGAAGGCTGCAGCGTATAGAATTGTATCTTCAGTCGTGTAAAAATCAGCGATTGTTTGCTCTAATTCTTTGTGAATATCCTGTGTTCCACAGATAAAACGAACCGATGACATTCCATATCCATGAGTATCCATTACATCCTTTGCTGCTTGGATAACCTCCTTATTATTAGAGAGTCCCAAGTAATTATTGGCGCAAAAATTAATCACTTCTTCCCCAGTAGATACTTTGATAACAGCATCTTGAGAAGAGGTAATGATACGTTCTGTTTTATACAAACCTGCATCTTTAATTTCTTGTAGTTCTTTTGCTAATTGCGACTTTATAGTTCCGTACATTGTTATATTTTTTCTACGAAATTACTATTTTAAACCTATTTTAGTGTGATTTTAGGGTGGTTTTTTTTATAAAAAAATAACAATATTTTCGGTCAATAATATTTTATCGTAACAACTGTTAATTCTAAGCTTGCTTACTATGCCCTACAGACTTAACAAGAACACGATCTCCTAGATATACCAAAAACTTATCGATTACTTCGTAACCCAAACTCCCCAAAACATTCGCATAATGCAATACTTGGCTATGATGTTTTGCTTCTTCACTA
This sequence comes from Flavobacteriaceae bacterium, assembly GCA_002400885.1. Lineage (GTDB taxonomy): Bacteria > Bacteroidota > Bacteroidia > Flavobacteriales > Flavobacteriaceae. The sequence continues at coordinate 267 of NVRM01000027.1, read as the reverse complement.
CCCGTTTTATAATCGATGATAATCACCTTTTTTTCAGGATAAAAAACCAAACGATCTGGAATTATCACATTCCCAACGTCTGTCAGAATCTCGCGCTCATTATAACTTTTCAAACCTTTCTCATAGCATCGTAACAATGCTGGATGTGTGACCACAGAAAACAAGACCCCCTTAAAAACCTCACGATTAACCTCTTGAATACTTCCATCACTGATATACGTGTCTAACACAGCCTCTATATCTTCTTCAATTTTTACTTCCGCCATC
>NVRM01000026.1 GCA_002400885.1 Flavobacteriaceae bacterium | reverse complement strand
TCGCTGTAAACGTTAGGGTGAAAGTAGTTTTCAGAGATGTTTGAATATTCGTTTTCTACACTTTTATTGTATTGTGCGTCCAAGCTAAGCTGATGTCCTTTATCATTAAAATCCTTGGTGTAATTTAAAGAGACTTGATAAGACTCGTCTGTTTTTTTTTCTGCATCCAATCGGTCTTTTTTATCTTTTAGGACATTGTTTTCTTTTAATTCAACAATTGAATTTGTAGATAAATCATCACTTTTTGACTTCCTATAAACTCCTGATAAGGTAATGTTACTATTGTCGGTGATAAAAATTTCCATTCCTCCGTTTGCACTAAATCTATTTCTATCCCTGTCATACTGCCTGTATTCATTTCTGAATTTGGTTTCGTTAGCCGGTTTTAAATAAGTGACATTGCTATACGAATGACCAGGCGTTTCACTGTCGCTATAACTAAAATTAGAAAAGAAATTTACTTTTTTAGTTCTATAGTTTAAATTTACAGTACTACTTAGTTGAAAAGGATTTCCAATCGTAATACTTGTGGAACCGTTAAAACCAAGTGCTTTTCCTTTTCTTAAAATGATATTGATAATTCCTGCAGTTCCTTCTGCAGCATATCGGGCAGAAGGGCTTGTGATGACTTCTATTTTTTGAATGGCATCTGCAGGTAACTGACGCAAGGCATCGGTACCGCTAAGTCCTACTAAGCCAGAAGGTTTTCCATTGATTAGGATACGTACATTTTCATTACCTCTTAAACTTACTTTTCCTTCAACATCTACAGTTACAGAGGGGACATTGTCCAGTACATCGGATGCAGAACCTCCTTTTACAGTCATGTCCTTTCCTACATTGTATATTTTTTTGTCTAGGCGAATTTCCACGGTACTTTTCTCTGCGATAATTTCTATAGCATCTAACATTTCAGCATCGGCTTGCAAAGCAATAACTCCTAGGCTTGTTGTTTGCGTGATGGCTTGTGTTTTTAAGGTTTTGGTTTTAAAAGAAATATATTCTATCGAGATCGTGTACTGTCCTTTGCGTACGTCGATACTAAAGTTTCCTTGAGCGTCTGTAATTCCACCAGTAATGCGCTTTCCTTTTAAAGGACTGAATATGATTGTGGCATATTCCAAGGCTTGTTTACTGTCTTGGTCTATCACTTTTCCTGTTACGGTAACAGTAGGTGTTTTTCCAGGGTAGCCCTGTGCAAAATTATTCATAGAGATTAAATAGCAAAGAGCTAGTAATAAAATATTCTTCATGCGTTGATTTGTTTGGTTCTTTTAGCCTACGACTTTTAAAGTTGGGAAAGGTTTAATCGCTTCATGTTAAAGAAAACTTAAAGTGATGTTAAATGATTTTGAAAATAGGAGTACAGGGGCTAAGTATTGCTTTTAACCCTATTCTATCAAAAATAAAAGGCTGTTGAAAATTAATTTCAACAGCCTTTTATCGTTTATATCTGATACTTAAAGAATATCTTTTACGTTTTCCAATGGGCGAGCAATGGCTGCTTTTCCATTATTAACTACGATAGGGCGCTCAATCAATTTAGGATTTTGCAACATTGCTGTAATAATATCAGCATCGCTCAACTCTTTTCCTTTAAATTCTTCTTTCCAGATGGCTTCTCCTTTTCTAACCAGCTGTAAAGGAGAAAATCCTAGCATTTTTAGTAGTTCTTTCAGTTCTTTTTCAGAAGGAGGTGTCTCCAAATAATTGATGACTTCAAATTCTTGCTTGGTTTCTTCCAAAAAAGCCAAACATTGTCTGCTTTTGCTACATCTATTGTTATGGTATATTTTCATAAGGTTGTTTGTTGATATGATTAGTGTTAAACAGGTGAATGTGCTCCGTTGTTTTTAAAAACAACACATATTGTAAGGCTGTTTTTCTCCTATTTATGAATTGTTTTTTTGTCCAGCCTCCATTAAAAACGCTTTGATAAAACCATCGATCTCCCCATTCATAACGGCATCTACATTTCCTGTTTCAAAGCCCGTACGTACGTCTTTTACTATTTTATAAGGATGCATTACGTAATTTCTAATTTGAGAACCAAAATCAATTTTCATTTTACTGGCTTCTATTTTGTCTCTTTCGGCACGTTGTTTGGCTAATTCTATTTCGTATAGTTGGGATTTAAGCAACTGCATGGCCTTGGCTTTATTTTCCAATTGAGAACGCGTTTCTGAGTTTTCAATCATAATACCCGAAGATTTGTGACGCAATCGAACGGCGGTTTCAATCTTATTCACTCCTTGACCTCCAGCACCACTAGAACGCATGGTTTCCCACGTTAGTTCGGAAGGGTCTATGTCTATTTCTATACTGTCATCCGCTAGGGGATATACATATACAGAGGCAAAAGAGGTATGGCGTTTGGAATTACTATCGAAAGGGGAGATACGTACTAATCTGTGCACGCCGTTTTCTCCTTTTAAATAGCCAAAAGCAAATTCGCCATCGAGTTCTATAGTAACGGTTTTAATCCCCGTTGTATCTCCCGCTTGGTAGTTGAGTTCCTTGGCGGTATATCCTTGTTTTTTTCCCCACATGAGATACATACGCAAGAGCATTTCTGCCCAATCACAACTTTCTGTTCCTCCGGCTCCTGCAGTAATTTGTATCACTGCACTCAAGCTGTCTCCTTCCTCAGAAAGCATGTTTTTAAACTCTAAATTTTCTATTAATTGTATGGTTTTATCATAGGCTGCTTCCACTTCAGAAGCGTCCACTTCTCCTTCGCTAAAAAACTCTAGCAATACAGTCACGTCTTCAAAGGTCACATTTATGGCATCGTAATCTATTACCCATTTTTTTACCAATCGTAATTGTTTCATTACAATTTCGGCTTTCTTAGGGTTGTTCCAGAACGTAGGGTCGGCGATTATTTCCTCTTGATTGCTAATTTCAATCAATTTGTTGTCAATGTCGAGGTAAGTTTTTAACTTGCCAATGCGTTCTTTTAGTTTTAATAAATGGTCGTTTGATATCATTTTAATGTATAAAAGACAAATGTAACTTTTCAAATTGATATAATGCAAATAAATTTAATAAGTGATACGGTAACTGTTCCGTCGGAAGGGATGTTAAAAGCAATGATGCAAGCAAAGGTAGGGGACGATGTTTTTAAATCTGACCCCACGGTAAATGCGTTGGAAGAGAAAATGGCTGCTGAATTTGGGATGGAAGCTGCCTTGTTTTTTCCTTCTGGAACCATGGCCAACCAAACTGCTATAAAAATACATACCCAGCCTGCAGAACAGGTGATTTGTGATAAATGGTCTCATATTTATAATTTTGAAGGTGGAGGAGCGGCCTTTAATTCTGGTGTTTCTTGTAGTTTGATAGATGGTGATAGAGGCATGTTTACGGCAGCACAAGTTGCTGAACGTGTGAGTGATCGTGAAAATTATCATCTAGCCATTACTTCCTTGGTTTCTTTGGAAAACACGACCAATAAAGGCGGAGGTGCTTGTTGGGATTTGAATGAGATAAAAAAAATAAAAGAAGTTTGTGATGCTCAGGATTTGAAATTTCATTTGGATGGGGCTAGATTGTACAATGCTTTGGTGGCAAAAAATGAAACCCCAGCACAATACGGCGCTTTATTCAATACCATTTCTATTTGTTTGTCCAAGGGATTGGGCGCTCCTGTAGGCTCCGTGTTATTAGGGACTACTTCCGAGATGAAAAAAGCGTTGAGGGTTCGTAAATTATTTGGAGGAGGAATGCGCCAGTCTGGATTCTTGGCAGCTGCCGGAATTTATGCATTGGATACGAATGTGGAACGTCTGGAAGAAGATCATGCCCATGCAAAAGCTTTAGGTAAAACTTTAGAGCGATGTTCTAAAGTTGCCAAGGTGGAAACTATAGAAACAAATATTATTATTTTTTACACAAAAGATACGGTGGAAGATGCCGAATTTATAAGTTGTTTAAAATCTAAAAACATTTTAATGGTATCGATGGGTGAGGGGAAGTTACGCATGGTAACTCACCTTAATTTCACCAAAGAAATGCTAGTTTATGTACAAAATGTATTGGAGGGATTATAAATAGAATTTCCAAGGGATTTAAAGTGGCAGCTTTAAAAGAAAGAATTGTACTACTGTTTTTATGTAAGGCTTGGATTGTGCGAACGACCAAGCTAAAAATAAAAATATGAGAAGTCTACTAATGATAATTACCCTAATGATTTCGATAGGAAATATCAAGGGCCAACAAAATAAAACAATGAAAACAAACAATATAGAAATTGCTATTTTCGCCAATGGCTGTTTTTGGTGTACAGAAGCTGTTTTTTTACAATTAGACGGAGTTTCCAAGGTGGAATCTGGCTATATAGGAGGAGAAATCCCCAATCCTAGCTATAATGAAATTTGTACCGGAACTACAGGGCATGCCGAAGCCATTAAAATAACCTTTGATGCTGACAAAATTTCCTTTATCTCTTTGCTAGATGTGTTTTTTGCAACCCATGATCCTACTACGCTAAACAGACAGGGAAATGATGCGGGAACTCAATATAGATCTGCTGTTTTTTATCAAAATGAAAAACAAAGAGCGCTTACGGTTAAAATGATTGAAGCACTTGAAAATGCAGGTGTTTTTGAACATGCTATCGTAACAGAAATTGCAAAAGATGATACGTTCTATCCTGCAGAAAATTACCATCAGAATTACTATAACAATAATAAAACTCAGGGATATTGCATGGCAATTATCAATCCTAAATTGGAGAAATTCAGGAAACATTTTAAGGAATTACTCAAAGAAGACTGACAAACAAATGCGTGGCATCTAATTTGATGTGTTTAGTCTAAAAAAAACAAATGAAAAATAAATATTCATTACTATTCCTAAGCCTCCTTTTTGATGGCATAGGAATGTTATCTTTTACCGTGCCTATCCTAGGGGAATCCTTCGACATTATTTGGGCACCCATTGCAACTTTCTTGATTTTTAAGATGTACAAAGGTACTGAAGGGAAAATTGCAGGAGCGGTTACTTTTATAGAAGAGGCTATGCCAGGATTGGATTTAATTCCTACGTTTACCTTGACTTGGATTTACAAGTTCTTGATTAAAAAGAAAAAGGCTAAGGAAGTTACTATTAGTTAAAGAAGTATCTGTCTCTTGTAGGTTACTAATAAGTCAGTTGAGATTCAGAATGCCATCCATTGACACACTGTTTATGAGTGTTGTTTTTTTAGGAGTTATAAGCAGGAAATTAAAAGAAAACCTGTTTTTACAAATAGAACCAGGGTTTGTTTGGACAGATCCGGTTGGTATGTTTAGGTCTAGAGGAAATTGGCAAGTGGCGGGGGAGGACCTTAATTTTTTAGTTCAAATTGGAATTAAATATAGAATGTAGTTGAAGAAATAACTTAAACTTAAAAAAGACGGCTATAAAGCCGTCTTTTTTAATGTTGTTCGTTAGCGTATATATTTATTTACCCTCAGAAAAAAAACGTTTCATTCCAAAACGGCTTAACATTTTTTTAGTAAAAGGTACAAAGAATTTAGATTGTCCCAAACAAAATCCAACAATTGGAAGTGTAATTTGGTAAATGAAAAAGACTAAGAAGATACGAATAGGCCAAAAGATCCATGGGTTTGTAGTTTCTCTCGACAAGCCTATCAACTCTGTAACGGGGTGTGCTATGTAAGTAGCGAATGAACCATTTATTGAAAAAACAATAAATATCATTATAATCTGAAAATTAGAGGTAATACCCCAACGTTCTTTAAATGTACTCATGTAGTTTGTAGTTTTTGTATGCTTGCAAAAGTACACTTATATATTACATATCATAAAAAAAGACCCGCTTATTAGCGAGTCCTTTATGTTTTGTAAGGTGTTATGGTTTATTTACCTCCAAAAAGTCCTCCTAGAATACTTCCTAGTCCTCCTTTATTACTTCCAGTAACCATTCCCATGACATCATCTATAATACTTCCATCTCCGTTTGCATCTAAGATTTTTGTAATCAAACTTTGTCCTTCTTTGGCTTGATTTCCTCCTCCGAGTAAACCACCTAATAAATTGTCTAATCCTCCACCGTCAGCAACATTGTTTTGACGTGATTGTTTTCCTAACAGTCCCATAATTACAGGAGCTGCCATTTTAAGTAGATCCATAGATTTCCCTAAGTCTAAACCACTTTTAGCACTGACTGCTTGTGCGACGCTTTGTTCTTTTCCTCCAAAAACGTGGCCTAAAATATTAGCCCCATCTTTTAGAGTGTCTTCTTTTCCAAGCATGTCTCCTAAATTATCTAAGATACTCCCATCGTGCTTGTCTTTAGATAAGGCACCTAATAATCCTTCTGCTCCACCAGAGGTGGCTGTATTATTTTTTAAGGCACCTAAAATAAGTGGTAAAGCTGCACTTAATCCCGATCCTGTTTGTTCTTTTCCTTGTCCTAAATATGAGCTAGCTCCGCTGATTAATGATTTACCGAGGTCGCTGTTTAATAAGTCTAAAATTCCTGCCATATTTTTTTAATTTTTATAAGTTAGTGTAGACCAAAGGTGTTTCAAAACGATTTATCAGATCCTTTAGAATCTTTGGTTGTGGGTTTAAAGGTACTTAATTAGTTCATACCTCTCTTAGTTAGTGACACAAAATTAAGTAAGAAGTCACTATAATTGTCAAAATAATGAATTTTAGTTCACTAACTAAACTACTAATAATTAGCTAATTTTCACTTATTAAGCCCTTTAAAGTGGTCATTTTTTGAAGAAATGATTCATTATTAGGCATAATGTTCTATCTTCCAAAAGTTTTAAATTTTATATATGAAGAAATTAGCATTGCACTGGAAGATATTATTAGGAATGGGATTAGGTGTTGCCTTTGCATTTTTAATGCTTATGTTCCCTTTTGGTAAACAGTTTGTAATTGATTGGATCAAACCCTTTGGGAGTATTTTTATCAAATCATTGAAACTAATCGCTGTCCCTTTAATTTTAGCCTCCTTGATTAAAGGAGTCTCAGATTTAAAGGATATTTCCAAACTTTCTAGAATGGGAGGACGTACCATAGGTGTGTATATTGTGACCACTATTTTAGCGGTGACAATAGGGTTAGCCATTGTAAACATTGTGAAGCCGGGAAGTTTTATAGATGAACAAACCCGTATGGAATTAATGGAAAGTAGTAAAGAGAAGGCGGCAAGTAAAATTTCAGCAGCTCATGAACAAAAAGCTACAGGTCCTTTACAAGCCTTGGAAGATTTAGTTCCTTCAAATATTTTTGCAGCAGCATCTAACAATAGAAATATGCTACAAGTCATCTTTTTTGCCATCTTTTTTGGAATAGGATTGATTCTGATACCAGAAGAAAAAGCAAAACCAGTAAAGCAGTTTTTCGATAGTTTTAATGAGGTTATTTTAAAAATGATTGATTTAATCATGTTGGCTGCTCCTTATGGTGTTTTCGCTTTGTTGGCGGCATTAATTGTAGAATCACCAAGTTTGGCATTGTTTAAAGCCTTAGGAATGTATGCGCTTTGTGTGGTGGTCGGTTTGATGATTATGATTGGGGTTTATGTTTTATTGGTATGGCTTTATACTAAAAAATCTCCGCAATTTTTCTTGAGAGGGATTTCTCCAGCACAGTTATTGGCCTTTTCAACGAGTAGTAGTGCTGCCACTTTACCTGTAACAATGGAACGCGTGGAAGAGCATCTAGGAGTAGAACGTGAAGTAAGTAGTTTTGTACTGCCTATTGGAGCGACTATAAACATGGATGGAACAAGTTTGTACCAAGCAGTAGCGGCGGTGTTTATTGCCCAAGCGTTTGGAATGGACCTGTCTTTAGGGGTGCAGTTAGGAATTATTGCAACAGCTACCTTGGCATCTATTGGGTCTGCAGCAGTTCCGGGAGCCGGAATGGTAATGCTAGTAATTGTACTCGCGCAAGCGGGGATTCCAGAAGCAGGATTGGCACTTATTTTTGCAGTGGACAGACCGTTGGACATGTGTAGAACGGTGGTAAATGTTACGGGAGATGCAGCGGTAACCATGATGGTAGCAAAATCGGTCGATAAATTAGGAGAACCTAAAATAAAAGAATGGGACGATAATTACCAAGCTTAAATTATAAAAAACGGCTTTGGAATTTTTTTGAAGGAAGCAGGCATTGTTTCTTTTTTCCAAACCATTGATATCTATGATTCGCGATGTATGTATACACAACATCGCGAATTTTTTTTGGTACAAAAATAAGGTAATAGCAATAGTTCCAAGGTCCAGAAAGTTGTTTACTGATGTATAAGGCCGCAGTGGATTTTTCATACAGTTTATCCTCGGTAATATAAACGATGCTGTCGAGATCTTGGTTTAAATAACCATGCTTTTTTAATAGCTCCTGAGCAGGTTTCGATTGGAGGGATGCAAACGTGAATAGTGCAGCTTTATCTCGTTTTAAAAGAAATAAAACCGCTGAATTACAGAGATTACACAGCCCGTCGAATAGAATAATATGATTATTTTTATTTTTTTTCACGATTCAAAGTTACAATATTGTTTTTAGCTCGTCTTTTAACAAAACATTAATAGGTACTGTGCATTGCATTGTCTAAATTCGTGATAAATCCACTAGCTCTAATGATCAAAATTAACAACTTACATAAATCTTATCCTATGGGTAAAGATTCACTACATGTTTTAAAAGGCATCGATTTACATATTAAAGAAGGTGAATTTGTCGCCATTATGGGGGCTTCTGGTTCGGGGAAATCTACCTTATTGAATATTGTCGGTTTATTGGATGAGCATGATGAAGGAGATTATTTTTTAAATGGTCAAAAGATAGAAAAGCTGGATGAGACAAAAGCAGCGGTACTGAGAAATAAATTTTTAGGATTCGTTTTTCAGTCATTCAATTTGATTGCCTATAAAAACGCCTTAGAAAACGTAGCTTTACCCTTATATTACAAAGGGATTGCTAGAAAAGAACGTCAGAAGATAGCCATGGACTACTTGGATAAAGTAGGTTTAAAAGATTGGGCAAAACACTTGCCAAACGAACTTTCTGGAGGTCAAAAACAACGGGTAGCGATTGCCAGAGCTTTGGTTACTAAACCTAAAGTGGTATTGGCTGATGAACCTACAGGGGCTTTGGACTCCACAACTTCAGAATCTGTAATGGAGTTGTTACAAGAAATTAACGATGAGGGAATGACGGTATTTGTCATTACTCATGAAGAGGATATTGCGGCACAAACGGATCGTATTGTCCGTCTAAAAGATGGTCTTATTATCAGCGATGAATTGGTGAAGAATAAAGTAAAAATCACAGAATAATATGTTTGATCTTGATCGGTGGATAGAGATTTTTCAAACTTTATCAAAAAACAAATTACGAACAGCACTTTCTGGCTTTACCATTGCCTTTGCTATTTTACTGTTTACCTTACTTTTTGGTGTTGGGAATGGCTTAAAACATACCTTCGAAAAGCAGTTTGCGAAAAATGCTCAAAATTCTGTCTATATTTATTCAGGGACCACTTCAAAACCTTATAAAGGACTTCAGAGTGGGCGTAGGATACAATTTAGAAATGATGACATGGCGTTTATCAATGATGAATTTGAAGATAATATAGAGTTTTTTAGTCCAAATATTCAGCGAGCTAACGTGTCTGCTATTTATAAAAACGAACATAGTACTTACACGGTACGCGGCGTGTATCCGGATTATCAACCCTTGGAATCCGCTGTCATGGAAGGGGGACGTTTTTTAAATTATTTGGATTTAAAACGCAAATCTAAAGTAATCGTCATTGGAAGATTGGTGGAAAAAGATTTATTTGGTAGTTTAAGTGGTATTGGAAAGAATATTAATTTAGACGGTTTTTCGTTTAAGGTGGTAGGGGTTTTTAATGATCCAGGAGGAGATAGAGACGAACGTTATATTTACGCTCCTTTTACGACAGTTCAGAATTTGTACAAGCCATACGACGAGGTAGATTATTTTGGGTTTACTTACAATCCGAAATTAGGAGTAGATCAAGCATTGACATTTACAAATACTCTCACCAAATTATTAAAGAAAAAATTTAAAGTCAATCCAAAAGATCAAAGTGCCATTAGAGTCCGAAATTATGCAGAGGGGACTAGAAATGTGCAACAGCTAATGTTCGGATTGAATGTCATTATTTTATTTATTGGAATAGGAACCTTGATTGCAGGGGTTATCGGAATTTCTAACATCATGGTGTATATTGTAAAAGAACGAACCAAGGAATTGGGGATTCGGAAAGCATTAGGAGCCACACCTAAATCCATTATAGGGATGATTATGTTGGAGTCTGTTTTTGTGACAGCCCTGGCGGGATATGTTGGTTTGTTGATAGGAATGTTATGTCTAGAACTATTAGGCGCACGTTTGGAAGAATACGGTATATTGGATCCAAGTGTTGAAACGTCAGTAGTAGTAGGCGCCACCATCGTATTGATCATTGCAGGAACCATCGCAGGGTATATTCCAGCAAAAAGAGCCGCGAGTATTAAACCAATTGTAGCATTAAACGATAATTAAGATGAGATTTTTATTTGATAGTGATACTTGGCAAGAAATATTTAGCGGTATCAAAAAAAATAAGACGAGAACGGGGATTACCATCATCGGTGTGATGTGGGGAATATTTTTGTTGGTCGTTTTATTAGGAGCAGCCAAAGGGATTGAAAATAAATTTAACAGTTTGTTTGGTGACTTTGCCACCAACAGTGTATTTATATGGTCCGGTCAAACAAGTATGCCTTTTAAGGGCTTTCAAGAGGGGAGACCTGTACGCTTAAAATTAGGCGATGTAGAAAAAATTAAAAATGAAATTAAGGGCATCGATTTGATTGCACCGAGGAGTCAAGGAGCTGGATTTGTAGTTCGTAAATTCCAATCGGGGAACTTTTCTGTTTCTGGCGATTTTCCGGTATTGAATAAGATTCAGAATAAAAACATGCTTTCAGGGAGATTTATCAATGTAAAAGACATCAAAGAAAAGCGTAAAGTTTGTGTGATAGAAGAAGAAATATACAAACAACTTTTCGAAAAAAACGAGGAAGCTATTGGTGAATTAATCAGTATAAATGGAATCAATTATAAAGTGGTAGGGATTTTTAAGGAAAGTGAAACCATTAGATTGGGTGATAATATTCATGTACCATTTACCACCTTTCAGCAAGTGTATAACAGAGCGGATAATATCAGTTGGATGATTGTGACGGGAAATGATAGCAGCGATATTGAGCAAATAGAGAAAGACGCCAAATTGATTTTAAAAAACCTGCACAACGTGCATCCAAAAGACAAAAGAGCCTTTGGAGGGATGAATTTAGGGCAAATGTTTCAAAAAGTCACAGAGTTCCTACTTGGGATGCAATTTTTAACTTGGTTTGTGGGAATTGCGACCTTAATTGCAGGTGTTTTCGCCATTGGAAATATCTTATTAATTACCGTAAAAGAACGGACCAATGAGATTGGAATTAGAAGAGCTTTAGGAGCGAAACCATGGGAAATTAAACGCCAAATAATGTTAGAAGCCGTGTTTTTAACGAGTTTTGCAGGTGTTTTAGGAATCATTTTAGGCGGAGGAGCATTAATGTTAATTGATACATTTATTGCACAAGGCCCAGAGGCTCCTTTAAAAAATCCAACGGTGGATATTCCTGTGATATTAATTGCCGCAGTAACGCTGGTTGTTTTAGGAACACTTATAGGTTTGATCCCTGCGCATACCGCAGTGAGTATAAAACCGATAGACGCATTAAGAGAAGAATAAATTAAATAAAAAGTAGAAAAATACAAACAAATGAAAAAAATCATCCTATTTTCAGTAATCGGAATTTTATTTATTGCCGTACTTATTTGGCTCGGGAAAAAAAATTCAGCATCGCCAGTAACCTTTGAAACGGAAACGGCGTTTAAAACAACGATTGTCAATAAAACAGTGGTTACAGGGAAAGTAATTCCATTGGAAGAAGTGGAAATAAAACCTAAGATTTCGGGTATTATAGAAAAAATATATGTGGAAGAAGGAGCCGTTGTTAAAATAGGTGATTTAATTGCAACCGTACGTGTAGTACCGAATGTGCAATCATTAAATTCTGCCAGAGGTAGGGTTAAAAATGTAAAATTACAATATGACAATGCTAAAATTTCTTTCGAAAGAAGTAAAAGTTTGTATGAAAAAGGAGTAATTTCTAGACAAGATTTTGAAAAAGCAGAATTAGACATTAACAGGTCGTCTCAAGATTTGAAAAACTCTCAATCGGATTATCAAATTATCAGAAAAGGATCTGCTGCAGGAATGGGAAGTTCTGCCAATACCTATATAAAAGCCGAGATTTCGGGAACTATATTAGAAATCCCTGTGCGCAAAGGACATCAAGTGATTGAATCCAATACCTTTAATGCAGGGACAACCATCGCCATTATTGCCGATATGAGTCAAATGATCTTTGAAGGAAAGGTGGACGAAGCAGAAGTGGGGAAAATTAAAAAAGGAACCATGCTAGATGTTTCTCTGGGAGCGATTGAGAATAAAACATACCCTGCGATACTTAATTTTATAGCACCTAAAGGAACGGAAGAAAATGGTGCGGTGCAATTTAAGATCAAGGCGGATATTACTTTAGATGATGAGTATTTTGTACGTGCCAATTACAGTGCGAATGCAGATATTATATTGGAACAAAAAGACAGTGTGCTTTCTATAAAAGAAGCTCTATTACAGTTTCATAAAAAAACAGAAAAACCTTATGTTGAGGTTAAAATAGGGGATGATGAGTTTGAAAAACGTGATCTTGAATTGGGGATTTCTGATGGAATCAACGTTGAGGTGTTGTCTGGAGTAAGTATCGAAGACGAAATTAAAATTTGGAATAAAATAGCCAAGAAAAAAGAAGACAATAATACCGACGAAGAAGAGGATTAAATCGTCGTAAAAATAGATTGATTTTTTAAAAGCGTTTCAAAGAGATTTGAAGCGTTTTTTTTTGTTAGAACCACGAATCGCTATTCAGGAGCCAAGAACCATGAGTCAGGATATAGGACTAGGGTTGCTGCGGAATCGTTGTGTAATTAAGACTGTAAATCTAGAGTCAGGAATTAAGAATCAGGAGATAGGACTAGGGTTGTTGCGGAATCGTTGTGTAATTAAGACTTGAGATCTAGAATCAGGAATTAAGAATCAGGAGGTAGGACTAGGGTTGCTGCGGAATCGTTGTGTAATTAAGACTGTAAATCTAGAGTCAGGAATTAAGAATCAGGAGATAGGACTAGGGGTGTTGAGGAATCGTTGTGTAATTATGACTGGGGATTTAGAATCAGGAATTAAGAATCAGGAGGTAGGACTAGGGGGGGTGTGGAATTGTTGTGTAATTATGACTGGGGAACAGGTGATATTTTGATTTATAGAGGAGGTTGAAATTTCGTCAATTTGAGAGGAGGGGTTTTAAAAAACATAAAAACAAGTGGCGGTGATGACGTTCAGAGTACTGCTAAAGGTTATGAAAATATAAACATTGTACTATTGATGATTTCAAATCGAAGACTGTCTTTTATGCAGTATATATGTTCAAAAGCTGCGAGAACAGGAGTGACCTTAGGAGCGACGCGCAGTTTTGGGCATGGTTTTTAAGAAGGCTTTTTTAGCCGCCTTAAAAAAGACCTCATAAAAGTCTCCTTTTTTGGTTCGTTTTTATTCATCCCTTTTTTATTTTATAAATTGGAATTCATGAGGCAGCATAGCTGGTTTTGGAGAAGCAAAAAATGAACGTACAGAGTGAAATTACGTTAATGCTATGCTGTTGCGCACCTTTTTTACTCTGGATCCCCGCGTTCGCGAGGATGACGGATGCGCGTGTGAGCAAATGAACGGATATACAAATAATATTGTTTTTAGAATAGCGAATAAATTACGTCAATGGTAGATAGTAGTTTTTTCAAGAAAAATAAGTGGCGGTGATGACGTTCCTAGCGTCAGTTCGAGTGGTTTTCTTATGAATTCTGTTTAGAATTTAGGAGAAAATTGTATCGAGAACTCCTACTAAACAAGAACTTCTCGATATAATTACTCCTATCGTTGTAATCACTTGAAGTGACGACGATGTGCAATAAAATTACGTCAATGGTAGCTAGTAGTTTTTTCAAGAAAAAACAATTGGCGGTGATGACGTTCAGAGTACTGCTAAAGCTATTGAAAATATAAACTTTGTACTATTGATAATTTCAAATCGAAGACTGTCTTTTATGCAGTATATATGTTCAAAAGCTGCGAAAACAGGAGTGACCTTAGGAACGACGCGCAGTTTTGGGCATGGTTTTTAAGAAGGCTTTTTTTAGCCGTCTTAAAAAATACCTCATAAAAGTCTCCTTTTTTGGTTCGTTTTATTCATCCCTTTTTTATTTTATAAATTTGTATTCATGAGGCAGCATAGCTGGTTTTGGAGAAGCAACTGCGGAGCAACTCACGAACACCCCTAAAATAAAATGGGTGAGTAAAAAATGAACATACAGGATGAAAACACGTTAATGATAGGCCGTTGCGCACCTTTTTCACTCTGGATCCCCGCGTTCGCGAGGATGACGGATGCGCGTGTGAGCATGACGGCTGCGCATGTGAGCATTGTAGCGTACAACGCTCGAAGTGACGTACCGATATGACTATATGCGCATGACATTTGTCCGCTCGAAAACTTTTAGATATTTAAATCAATAAGGATTAAAACAATAATTGAATATTAGAAGCAAACAACTTAACGGCGATTGCTAATAATACCACTCCAAAAACTTTACGGATAATACTGATTCCAGTAGTTCCAATTAATCGTTCTATACGTGTGGTGAATTTTAATACCAAATACATAACAATCATATTTCCGACAATAGCGATGATAATATTTATAGTATCATACTCTGCTCTCAATGATAATATTGAAGTTAAACTACCAGGGCCTGCGATTAAAGGGAATGCTAGAGGGAATACAGAGGCGGTGATTTCTGCCCCTTCTTCATCTTTGTATAATGTAATTCCTAAAATCATTTCCAAGGCTAAGAAGAATAAAATAAATGCTCCAGCAACGGCAAAAGAATTGACATCTATACCAATTAAATGTAAGATAGATTCTCCAACAAATAAGAATGTTATTAAGATTATTCCAGCAATAATAGTGGCCTTTTCTGATTCAATTTTACCTGCTTTTTTACGTAAATCGATGATAATTGGAATGTTCCCAACTACATCAATTACAGCAAATAAAATCATTCCTGCAGTCATAATCTGTTTAATATCAATATTCATAATCGGTAGGTTTTTAAGATGGCGGCAAAAGTATCAAATCAATTGTATTTTATTGTAAATATAATATAAATTTTAGCTTATTTTTGCAAAATGTTTCAACTAGGAAAAACCATAGTATCGGAAGATATTTTAGAAAAAGAATTTGTGTGTAACCTTGCTGCTTGTAAGGGAATATGCTGTGTAGAAGGTGAAGCGGGAGCTCCCTTAGAAGAAGATGAACTTAAAATATTAATGGATGTGTATCCTTTGGTAAAACCTTTTATGCGAGAAGAAGGCATAAAAGAAATCGAAGACCAAGGATTATTTATCACTAGAGATGGTGAATATGAGACTACGTTAATTGATGGAGCAAGTTGTGTATTCGTGAATTTTGATGAAAAGGAAACGGCTTATTGTACGATTGAGAAAGCGTATAATGCTGGTGAAATCTCCTGGAAAAAACCTATTTCTTGTCATTTATATCCAGTTAGGGTAATGGACTATGGAGAGTTTTCAGCAGTAAATTATCATTCTTGGCCAATTTGCGATGATGCCTGTACGTTGGGTAAAGAATTAGGCGTTCCAGTATACAAATTTGTAAAAGAATCCTTGATTCGTAAGTTCGGAGAAGACTGGTATGTCGAATTAGAAAAAATAGGTGAGGAGTATTTGGCTGAAAAATAATTTTTTTAGTTGTTGCTAGTTGTCTGTTGTTAGTTGTTTGTTCTCTGTTATTGGTTGCTAGTTGTTAGCTGCCTGCGGATGATTAAATGTGCTACTTCAGGCAAGGCACTTCCTTTTTTAAGGCTAGTTGTTGGTTGTCTACCGATGGATAAATCTACTACATCAATCAAGTCAGCCACTTTTTTTATAAGAATACTAAGACAACAATGAGAAGTCTTATGTCCCTTAGATCATGATTCCTGTATCTTTTAAAGTATAGTTGTTGGTTGCCTACGGATGGATAAATCTACTAGATCAATCAAGTCAGCCACTTTTTTATAACAATACTAAGACAACAATGAGAAGTCTTATGTCCCTTAAATCATGATTCCTGTGTCTTTTAAAGTATAGTTGTTGGTTGCCTACGGATGGATAAATCTACTAGATCAATCAAGTCAACCTCCTATTTTTATAACAGTACTAAGACAACAAAGAGAGGTCTTATGTCCCTTAGTTCGTGATTCCTGTGTCTTTTTAAGGCTAGTTGTTGGTTGCCTACGGATGGATAAATCTACTAGATCAATCAAGTCAGCCACTTTTTTTATAACAATACTAAGACAACAATGAGAAGTCTTATGTCCCTTAGATCATGATTCCTGTGTCTTTTTAAATCCTGATTCTTAGGCCTTTTCAAGCGCATCTAAAATCTAAAATCTCACATCTAAATTCTCATATCTTCCCCTAATTCAGATTTCGTTTTTCAACAAAAAATCGTTTAATCAATAAGCTACATTCTTCTGCTAGAATACCACTTTTGACCCTTGTTTTTGGATGTAATTGAGTACCTAGTTTTTGATAACCTCTTTCGGGATCGGAAGCACCAAATACGATGGTTCCTATTTGGGACCAATAACTCGCACCGGCACACATTTGGCAAGGCTCTAAGGTTACATATAGCGTGCAGTCTTTCATGTATTTTCCGCCTAGCGTATTAGAAGCCGCTGTGAAAGCTTGCATTTCTGCATGTGCAGTTACATCGGTTAATGTTTCTGTTAGGTTATGCGCTTTGGCTATGATTTGTTTATTAAAAACTATCACAGCACCTACTGGAACCTCATTTTTATCAAAAGCACTCGTTGCTTCTTGCAGTGCTATTTTCATAAAGTATTCATCGTCAAAAGGATCTATCATAATTGCTTTGTATGTACTTAGGGTACCAGTATTTGGTTGTTTTTCACAAATAAAGAATCTTAATTTGTTAAAAATCACAGTAGAATGGATCTTTCCCGTTGTATTCTCAATTGTTAAACACAAAACTACTATAAAAATTGTAGTTTTGTTCCTGTGAAAACAAATTTCTTAACACATATAAACAGTCCTTCGGATTTGAGATTACTTCCCGAAAAGGACTTGCCGTTGCTGGCCAAAGAACTCCGTGATTTTATTATCGACATTGTGGCTACAAAAGAAGGGCATTTAGGAGCAAGCTTAGGGGTGGTAGAACTCACGATAGCATTGCACTACGTTTTTCAAACTCCGACAGATAATTTAATATGGGATGTTGGACATCAGGCATATGGTCATAAAATATTAACAGGACGGAGGGATGTTTTCCATACCAATAGACAGTTTAAAGGCATTGCTGGTTTTCCCAATCGCAGTGAGAGTATCTATGATTCTTTTGGAACAGGACACTCCTCGACATCTATTTCTGCAGCCTTGGGAATGGCCATGGCAGCAGGTTTAAAAGGAGAGACGGAAAAGCAACATGTGGCCGTAATAGGCGATGCTTCTATTGCCTCAGGAATGGCTTTTGAAGGCTTAAACCATGCCGGTGTTTCTAAGGCAAACATTTTGATTGTTTTAAATGACAATGAAATGGGGATAGATCCCAATGTAGGTGCTTTAAAAGAATATTTGTCGGGGATAAAAAAGGGGAATCAAGCCGCTGAACGTAACTTATTCGAAGCGTTTAATTTTGCTTATTCAGGCCCCGTAGATGGCCATGATTTACCCGCATTAATCAAGGCTCTCAAGAAGTTGAAAAAAGTAAAAGGTCCTAAGTTTTTACATGTAATCACCACCAAAGGGAAAGGCTTGGATAAAGCAGAAAAGGATCAGATAACCTACCATGCTCCTGGGAAATTTAATAAAATTACAGGAGAACTTATTGTAAAAAACACCGATCATTTACCTCCTAAATATCAAGATGTTTTTGGAGAAACGATACTGGAATTGGCCCATAAGAATAAGCGTATTGTGGGAATTACACCTGCCATGCCTACGGGAAGTTCTTTAAAATTAATGATTAAAGAAATGCCAGATAGGGCTTTTGATGTGGGGATCGCAGAACAGCATGCCGTAACATTGGCTGCTGGGATGGCTACAGAAGGAATGCTTCCTTTTTGTACCATTTATTCTACCTTTTTACAACGGGCTTATGACCAAATAATTCATGATGTAGCCTTACAAAATTTACCAGTAATTTTCTGCTTGGACAGGGCAGGATTGGTAGGAGAGGATGGCGCAACCCATCACGGGGTGTTTGATATTGCTTACCTTAGATGTATTCCTAATTTGTGCATTTTTGCACCTATGAATGTCTTGGAATTACGTAATATAATGTACACAGCTCAATTAGGATTGGATTTTCCAATTGCTATTCGCTACCCTCGAGGTAGGGGAGAAATGATAGATTGGAAACGCGATTTTGAGGAAATGCCAATTGGAAAGGGAGTACAAGTTTCTCAAGGGAGCGAAGTGGCCGTATTGTCTGTAGGGCCTATAGGCAATACGGTAATGAGGGGTCTTAAGGGAATAAATAACGGTAAAATAGCGCATTACAATATGCGTTTTATAAAACCTTTGGACGAAAAATTATTGCACCATGTTTTCCGTACATTTAAAATAATTGTGACCATAGAAGATGGCACAATTGTTGGAGGATTCGGAACTTCAATATTAGAATTTGCCTCCGACAATAATTATGATATTCCTGTGAAAAGATTGGGTGTCCCTGATCAATTTATAGAACATGGTAGTACTGCTTTATTATATGAAAGCATCGGTTTGTCTGAAGCAGCATTGATGAAATATTTCAAGCAATTAAACTATTAACAAAAATCTACACGTATGCGCCTTAAGTTAATTGGAATACTCTTCCTTATGTGTTCATCCATCGCAAATGCTCATTTTGTAAAGGATTCCTTACAAGGAAAAGAACTAAAGTCCTTATGGACCGTTAAAAATAATGCAAGTTTATTTTTAACAGAAAATGCTTTTATAAATTGGAATGCAGGGGGGAATAATTCTATTGCAGGAATTGTGAAAATTCAATTTATACGAAACTATAAAAATGATCACATGGTCTGGAGCAATGAAATGAAAACCAACTATGGCTTGAACAAGCAGGCGGAACGAGAATTGAGAAAATCAGAGGATTTATTTGAAATAAATTCCACTTTTGGATATCGAAAAGATACCGCAACGTCTTGGTATACTTCTGCGAAATTTAATTTTAAAACACAGTTTACAAACGGGTATAATTACCCCAATAAAACACGTCCAAAATCTAAAATATTTGCACCGGCTTATATGTATATAGGAGTGGGAAGTGAATATACTTCAAAGAAAAAGAAGTTGAAATTATATATTTCACCTATGACGAATAAAACGACCTATGTTTTGGATAGAACACTGGCAAATCAAGGGGCTTTTGGTGTGACCAAAGCAATCTATGATAAAGAGGGGAATATACTGAGTTCTGGTGATCAGATAAAGATGGAATTCGGAACACTACTTTCTGGGAAATGGGAAAAATTAGTAATGGATAATATCAAAATGACGAATAAACTGAGATTGTACTCTGACTATATTAATAATTTCGGAAATATTGATTTTGATTGGGAATTGAACTTAGATTTAACCATCAATAAATACATCAAGGCAAATGTGGGGACGCATATCATTTATGATGATGATATAAAAACCAAAAGTGATGTTGATAGTGAGGGTAATTATGAAATACAAGGCGCTAAAATTCAGTTAAAACAATTACTTGGAGTAGGGCTTTCTTATAGTTTCTAAGAGAGGATACAACTATTTTTTTAAGCGGATGTCCATTTGTGGAAAAGGTATTTCTATCTTATTTTCCATGAATTTTTGATAGATTATTTTTCGTATATCACTTTTTATTTCCTCAATGATAAAAATATCTGCGCTGTAAAATAAGAGTTGAAAATCTAAGGATGAGCCTCCAAATTCAATCAATCGGCCTTCTAAAATGTCTTTTTTCCCCAAGGTTGGATGTGCCAATGCGCTTTCTTCTAAGAGTGTAATGACCTGTTCTAAATCGCTTCCGTAGGCAACTCCTACGTTGATGGTAAACAATGTTTTTTTGTTTTGATGGCTCCAGTTTATTACCTTATTTGTGGTGATTAACGAATTGGGTAAAATAATGATAATTTGATTTCTGTTGAGCCCAGAGGACGTTCTTAACCCTATTTCTTGGATGCGAACAATATCTCCGTCGATTTCCAAAATATCCCCCACACGAACCGAATTTTCGAACAGTAGAATGATGCCTGAAAGGACATCGTTAAAGGTTTGTTGAAGTCCCAATCCAACCCCTACTAACAAGGCGGCAGATCCAGCAAGTAAAAGGGTCACTCCAATGCCTATGGTCTCTAACATGAGCGCAATAGCAATTACCCAAATGAGGTATTTGATGATTTGGAATAGAGCAAAAGCACTTCCTGGGTCCAAGTTGTTGAGCTTGGTTTTGGAGAAAATGGCCTTTTCGATTACCCAAATACAGACTTTTGTAGCTAAAAACAATAAAAATACAACCAGTATTTCTAAAACAGTTAAAGAATGATCTTTGTAGTGTAGTAATTCTGTGTGTAAAATATTGCTGATAGTATCCATTAACGTTTCTTTATTTGGATAAGTTCGCTTCCAGACATAAGGTCGGAAATGAGTTTTGTTTTAGGAAATTGTTCGAGGATTATTTTTATAACCACTGTTATTGGAATGGATAAGATCATCCCTGGAATCCCCCAAATAAAGCCCCAGAATGAAAGCATTATTAAGATGGTGATCACATTTATAGAAAATGATTTTCCCATAAATACAGGCTCTAAAATCCCTCCCATAATAATTTGCACCAAGGTGATGGCGATGATGAAAAATAATAAAGTACTGGTAGGTTCTAGTTCTAAAAAAGCGAAAATGGTTAATAAAACCACCGATATTATGGAACCTATCATCTGTACAAAATTAATGATAAAAGCAAACAAGCCCCAGAAAAGAGGGAAGCTAACATCAAAATAATAACAGGCTAGGGTAAAGCCGAGTCCTGTAAAAAAACTGATGATAAATTTCACCTTTATAAAAGTGATGATGTCTTTTTCTATCTTAAAAAACACTTTTACGGAAGAATAATGCTTTTCAATAATTGTATTGTTTAATATTTTTTGGAAATTCAACGATTCCGCCAATAAAAGGATGGCAAAAAAGGCGGTCATAATGGCGATAGAAAGCGTGCTTTTAAGGGTGTTAATGATAGATCCAACACTTTTATTAACATCTATTTTTTTTAAGTAGTGCTCACTAACGCTTGTGCCTTCTAGACGTTCCATATTAAAAAACGTTTCTATGGGCACCATCAATCGGTGTAATTTCGATTCTATTTTAGGTAGTAAATCACTTTGAGAAGCTATTATTTCTTTACTGGATAGTTGGATGACTTTTCCCGAAACAGTTAGAAACACTCCGATAATAGCAATTACGAGCATTAAACTGATCACTTTGGGTATTTTTCTTTTATTAAACCATCGCATTAATGGTAAAAATAAAAGTGCAATAAACATGGAAAAAATTAAGGGTAAAAATATAAAGGACAATAGTTTTAAAACCCAAAATATAATAGGTAAAACAATGAATAGTAATAATATATTAGTAGTCTTTCTTTCGTTCATCTTCGTTGATTAATCGTTCTCTTCTTGTGTGCTTTGGATTTCTTGTATTCAGTTCTTTTTCTATGAATGAATAGCTAAACCTGTAATTCCTACAAATCTACCAACTATTAGATGAATGGCAATGTTTGTGAACAAGGAAATAACAAAATTTATGCATATTACATTGTTTTCTGTAAAAACAGCCGTGTTCTAGTAAGGTGAGATTTTACAAAAACTGCTCCTAGATTAATATTTTAAGTAAAATGTTAATCTAGGAGCAGTTATATGTGATGGGCTATTATTTTAGAAGTATCAATTTCTAAAAATCGCTTTTTACAGTCGTATTTGTGTCTTTTATATGGATGATTTTTAAGGCATGTAGCACTTTCATAATCATGTAAGTAGGGTCTATGTCTATGGTTTTTACGCCTCCAAAGTTAGCACGTGTACTGTGTTTGTGATGGTTGTTGTGGTAGCCTTCTCCCATCATCAAAAAATCGAAAGGGAATAGGTTTTTAGAGGTGTCATTTACCTTAAAATTCACCGATCCGTATACATGTGCAAACCAGTTGATAATCATACCATGTATGGGTGCCATTAAAAAGATAACAGGTAAAAATAACCATTGCCACCAAACATCTGCAAAGAAATAAAAGAAGGTAATGTATAAAATAGCCCAAAAAAGGCGAGATACTATAGAGCTAGCAAAAGCGTCAAAAGCCTCCCATTGCGGTACGTTTACTGTAAATTGCTCCTCGACAGCAATGCGTTTTTTGTTGATTTGTTGATAGGTGTTTTTTGTGCGCCACATCATTGCAAAAGCATTTTTGTCATATTTGGGAGAGTGTGGATCCTTTTCTGTGTCTGCATAGGCATGGTGCATGCGGTGCATTACTCCATATCCATAGGCACTCAAATAACTAGATCCTTGAAAAATCCAAGTCAATATAAAACAGGTTTTTTCTGCAAAATTAGACATAGTAAATGTCTGATGTGCCGCATATCTGTGCAAGAAAAAGGTCTGAAAAAACAAACCTACATACCACAATACAAGCACTAAAATTATAATTTCCATAAGGGGATTTTTAAATAAAGTGCAAATGTATCTCCTTATAGTGGTAGTGGCAATGAATCGAAGTTAAGAAATTTTCTTTCGAATTCGACTTAAGGCTTGTGGTGTTACACCTATATAAGAGGCAATATATTTTAATGGAATTTCCTTGATCAGTTTTGGGCGTTCTTTAAATAAATTGAGATAACGCTCTGTGGCGGTTTCGTTCAATAAGGATTGTTCGCGTTTGGACTTGATTAAAAACAAGCGCTCCGAAGACAGTCTCCCTATCATATTTCCGATCTTTGTATGATTGTAAACTTCTTGTAAATGGGCATAAGAAATACTCCAAATAGTTGTGTCTGTTAGGGTTTCTACCTGATATAAAGAAGGGGTTCTGGTTAAAAAAGAGTCGTAGGCACTTATAAATTCTCCACCAAAACTAAATCCAAAAGTGATTTCTTTTTCTGGATCTTCCTTAGGGATAAAAAGGCGTACAATGCCTTGTTCTATAAACGAAATATAGTTTTCTATTTGCCCAAATAAATGAATAGGACTGTTTTTTTTAAAGATGCGTTTTTCCAGCCCTGCCGAGAATAATTCCCAATCGGTGTCACTGACTTCTGCTATTTTTTCTACGTAACTTCTAAAAGTATTCATGTAGTATTATTTTTTTATAAATGCGTTTTCAAAGGTAGTGATTCCTTTTTAAGGTGGTTTGGGCTGTTTGAGTATCCGTTTGGGTATGTTTTTTTATTGCTATTCATCCCTCAATGCTTCTACAGGGTTTCTTGTGGCTGCTCGCCAACTTTGCCAACTTACAGTGAGTAATGTAATGCCCAAGGTAAACAAGCCCGCCAATGCAAATACCCACCAGCTTAAACTGGTTTTATAAGCAAAGTTTTCTAGCCATTTACTCATTATATAATACGCAATAGGACAGCCGATGACAAAAGCGATAGCTACCCATTTTATAATGTCTTTATTTAATAGGTACAGAATTTCTTTGGTACTAGCTCCGTTTATTTTTCGAATGCCTATTTCTTTGGTGCGAATTAATGCAGTCATAAAAATTTGCCCTAAAATACCCATACAGGTAAGTACTATCGCAATAATTGAAAAGAATGTTATTGATGTGGCTAATTTTTCTTCTTTCATATACATTGCCTGAAATTGGTCATCATAAAAGGTGAAATTTAAAGGTTTATTTGGTACTAATTTTTCCCATACTATTTTTAACTGGAGTATTTGCTCTTCAATATTTCCTGATGTCAATCTAAGTGACAAGGTATTGAACTGCTTGTTAGGGGTATAAATTAATGCCGTTGGTGAAATTTTATTGTGTAATGATTCTACGTTAAAATCATTGATTATTCCTACGACTTTATAACCTTCAGGAGTTCCAGAATTGTATTTTTTTCCTTCAATAGTATCCCATCCAAATTTCTTTACAGCTTCTTTATTTAGCAAGCATACGTTGTTTTCATCACCAAGGTGAAATTCGCGACCTTCTAATAAATCAATCCCCATTGTTTGAAGGTAATCATCTGAAATATACATACAATGAATCATAAAATTATTATCCTCAACATTACTTCCCATGGTAAGTTTTATCATTCCTGGATAGCCATCACTTAAGGTACTTCCCAAGACGAATGGCAGTTTCCCAGTTTCTTCTTGAATGAGGCTTGGATTTTTATGTAAATAAGGAATTTCTATACGTACTAAATGCTCCTTTTTAAAACCCAAATCAACCTGTTTGATAAATTGAAGTTGTTTAAAAATCAGCAGTACAATTGCAATAAGAGCGATGGATATAGTCAATTGAAAAATTAACATAAATTGCTTTCCAAATTGTTTTCCATTTCGTTTACGGCTTCCTGATAAGAAATCGGTAATTTTGAAACGCGATAAAACATACATTGGCGCAAGGCTATTTACAACTATAATTATTAAAATGATACCTGAAAAAACAGGCAGTAAAGACCACAGATTAAGGGTGCTTAAATTGATTGTTTTACCAAATAAAGCTTCTGAATAAGGAATTAACATCCATGTTAATACAACCGAAATACTCAGAGAAATTAAAATACCTAAGGTGATTTCTAGGCATGAATTAACCATTAATTGGCTCCAGCTGGCCCCGTTGGTTTTAAGAATTCCTATCTCTTTTAATTTTGCATATTGCATGGAGATGGTGTAATTGAGATAATTGATACTGGAAAGAAAAATAATGAGAATGGCTATCGCAAGAAATATAATTAACAGGTTAGAATTCCCTTTGAAATGAGCATCTTCAAATGAAAGATTTGAAAGGTAAATGTCTTGTATGTTTTGTAAAGCTAAACGGTCCACATTGGTATTGTAATGATGAATTGTTTGATTGAGTTTTTTAGTGAATAAGGATACATCAACACCGCTATTTAAGGCTATAAAATGTGATGTTGGATACACACAAATTCCCTTATCACAGGCTTGAGACATTTGAAATTTTTTATGATCGCTATTTAAAAGCAACTCTGCCTGAAAACTTGAATTGGCAGGTAAATCTTTTATAACTGCAGTTATGGTTCCCTCAAAAAAATCTTCGGTAATAATTTTTCCTAAAGGGCTTTTATCACCATAAAGTTTTTTGGCTACAGATTCCGTTATAATAACAGAGGCTCCTTTCATAAAAGGAGTACTGCCTAAGCTTGCTATAATTTCAACTGAAAATAACTCAAAAAAATTATTATTGGTTACAATTAGTTTATCAATGCGTGTCGATGTATTTGTTTCTTTATCCTTGATTGTAAATTCATAACCAGCCATGTATTCTACAGGACAGCCTATTTCTACCTCAGAATAATGTTGAGTTAGTACAGGAAATAAAGCATAGTCAAGGTTGCTTTTGTTTAGTTTTACATCGTAAACGCGATAGATGTTTTTATAATTATCAAAGCCTTTGTTTACTTGATGCTCCGCATTATAGAACAACCCTATAAGAATGCAGGCTGTAAATCCAAGGGAAAAACCACCAATAATTATTGTGGAGTAAATTTTATTTTTCAATAAATTACGAATGGCATGCTTTATACTTAAAAACATCATAGTTCAGTTTTATACTGTTATTTATTTCTTTACTGGTTCCAATTAATTTCTCTAAACAATCTACATTGCAATCTGTTAATTTAGAATTTCAATACAGCAGATTAATCGTTTCTACCATTGACATAATTTTATTGCACATCGTCGTCACTTCGATTGATTACGACGGTAGGAGTAATTGTATCGAGAAATTCCTGATTTAGTAGGAGTTCTCGATACAATTTTCTTCTAAATTCTAAACAGAATTCATAAGAAAACCACTCGAACTGACACGATATATGTCATCACTGTCACTAGTTTTTAAAAACTAGATCTGGTAATACTAAAAACTTTCCCTGTGCTATTCATCCCTCAATGCTTCCACAGGGTTTTTTGTGGCTGCTCGCCAACTTTGCCAACTCACAGTGAGTAATGTAATGCCCAATGTAAACAAGCCTGCCAGTGCAAATACCCACCAGCTTAAACTGGTTTTATAGGCAAAGTTTTCTAGCCATTTACTCATTATATAATACGCAATAGGACAGGCGATGACAAAAGCGATAGCCACCCATTTTATAAAATCTTTGTTAAGCATAAACATAATTTCTTTGATGGTTGCTCCGTTTACTTTTCGAATGCCTATTTCTTTTGTTTTTTTATCTGTTAAAAATAGCACCTGACCTAAAAGTCCTAAGCAAGTAATTATAATAGCTATTATTGAAAATAAGGAACAAGCATAAGCGAGTTTTTCTTCTTTTTGATACATTGCATTGAATGTATCGTCGTAAAATTCATATTTAAAAGGAACATCAGAAGTCATTTTGTCCCATGTTTTATAGATGTATTTCATTGTTTTTGAAATATTATTACCTGATATACGGAGGCTTACATCTCTGTTTAAGGCATATTTCATCAGTATGGGTTGTGTTTTTTGATGAATAGAACCGAAATGAAAATCTTTTACAAGGCCTACAATTTCTAAATCGTAATACATATATTTAATTCTTTTTCCTTCAAAACTTTCAAATCCCAGGGCTTTTAGAGTGGCTTCATTTACGATGCATTGATTTTTATCACTAGAAGCTACATTTCTACCTTTTAATAAGGGAATCTGCATTGTCTTTAAAAAGTCTTCATCAATATCCATTTTATAAAGCGTATAATCCCATTTTTTTGAGGTCATTCTTGAATAAATATTACTGGGAATTCCGCCACTTAAACTAACGTCTTCTATATATGAATACTTGAGAAGCTCATCTTTAAATTGAATAGGGTCTAGTGCTTTGTAGGGTACTTTTATGTGTAATAGTAATTGATCATTAAATCCTAAGTCTTTATGCTTGGCATAAGAGAGTTGGTTTTGGATTATAATTGTCCCGATAATTAGTAGCATGGTAGTCGCTAATTGAAAAATAGGTAAAAAACTGCTACTAATTGACTTAGTATTGCTAGATGTTTTTTTCTTTAAAAAAGCCTGGATGTCGAATTTTATAAGCACTATAATTAGTGGAATACTTGAGATTAAAAGAACGGTTGTTAGGGTAGATAGTATCCCTATTACAAAAGGGAGGGTGTACAATGTTTCAAACGCTAATGGTTCCTGAAATAATTGACTGAAAAATGGAAGTAAGGATTTTAAAAGGACTAAGGAAATAATAAATGAGATGAGTAGCCATAGAAAGGTATCGGTTAAATAACTAGAAATAATATGCCTGTTTTTTGCTCCGTGAACTCTTTTAATACCAATTTCCTTAATTCTTCTGTATTGCAATGATAAGATGTAGTTGATATAGTTTACTATGGAGAGTAGTAGGATTAAGACTCCAATGACAGAAAGGATAATTGTTAAATTTTTATTGCCATGTATTTTTTCATCCTTAATTTCGGTATTAAGGTAAATATCACTGAGAGCTTGTAAAGAAATTTCTTCAATTTCTTTATGATAATCTCCAATAGACTTGTTTATCAGGCGTGTTAGTTTATCAGGAGAGGCTCCTTGTTTTAGAAGAATATAATGGTTTGTTAGGCTTGTTATTTCTTCGTTTATTGCGGTGGAATTTAATCTAAATTCTGGATTTTCAGCATTCAGAAAAATGACTCCTTTTATACTTGAGTTTTTAGGGAGATCTTTAACAACTGCACTAACAACAGTTTTCATATAACTATGAATTTGAAGTGTTTTACCTAAAGGATCATTGTCTCCAAAAATAAGTTTTGCAGCAGATTCTGTAATAACGGAAGAATTTTTATCCTTAAATGGATTGCTGGAACTACTTTTTAGTACAGGGATAGATAGCAGCTCAAAAATATCGTTTGTTGATGCGATCAATCCTTTTAAATACACGGATTTATGTTGCGTATAAACATCTACATCCCGATGTGTCTCTATATAAATGGGACAGGAATTTTCTATCGTAGGATATTTACTGTTTAACGTTTCATTTAACTTATAATCTAATTCTGCATTATTAGTTGTAGCATTAACGATTCGATAGATCTGCTTGTGTTTTTCGGGATAGGTATCGGCCGTATATTCACCATAGACATAAAGTCCAATAATTAGGCAAATGGTAAATCCTGCAGAAAAACCAAAAACCCCGAGAAAGGAATGTACCTTGTTGTTTTTTAGGTTTCTAAGGGATGTTTTTATGTTTTTAAATATCATAGTTCAGTTTTACAAGCGGGTTTGTTTATAATTTAAAACGAATATTTTCAATCAAATACATGTGTATTACTCTGTAATTAAATTATTTATAATTTCAGTCACAATTTTACCATCAAACAAGTTAATCACCCTATGTGCGTAATTAGCATCCCTATTGGAGTGCGTAACCATAATAATAGTGGTTCCTTCACGGTTTAATTCCGTTAATAAATTCATTAATTCAATTCCRTTTTTYGAGTCTAAATTACCCGTTGGTTCATCTGCTAATATTAATTTAGGGTTTGCGAYTACAGCTCTTGCAATTGCCACTCTCTGTTGTTGACCTCCTGATAATTGTTGWGGAAAATGTTTRGTTCTATGTCCAATTTTCATACGTTCTAAAACTTCCTGYACYCTTCTTTTTCTTTCACTTGACTTAATATTTAAATAAACAAGGGGAAGTTCTACATTTTCGTAAACAGATAARTTGTCTATTAAATTRAAACTTTGAAATACAAAACCAATAGTACCTTTTCGCTGTTGAGTACGTTTACTCTCTTTTAGACAACCCACTTCTTTATTGTTTAAAAAATAAGCCCCTTCAGTAGGGTTATCTAACAATCCTACAATATTTAACAATGTCGATTTTCCACATCCTGAAGGCCCCATAATAGCTACAAACTCACCCTCTTTTATGTGCAAGCTTATCTTATCCAATGCTTTAGTTTCAATTTCTTCTGTTCTGAAGATTTTTGATAAATTTTCTGTTTTAATCATGCTTATCATTTYAAAATTCAATATTCAATTTTTCAATGGTAGAAAAAAGAGGTAAAAACTTTTAGCCTCTAATTTCTTTCCATATAACTTCTTTTTCATTTAACTATATTCACAACTTCCCTGTTACTTTAATATAATTTTATCACTACCCCCAAAATTATCATAACTGGAAGTAATCACTTTATCACCAGGACTTAATCCTTCCAATACTTCGTAATATTTTGGGTTTTGCTTTCCAATTCTTAGGGTTCTTTTCACTGCAAAATCACCAGATTTATCTATTACAAATACCCATTGTCCTCCTGTACTTTGAAAAAAGGAACCTCTAGGTAGTAGCAAGGCATCCACTACATCTCCCAGTTGTAATTTTATATAATAACTTTGACCTGTTCTTATTTTCTGAGGTTTTTCATCTGAAAAAACAAGGTCTATTTTAAACTTTCCTTCACGTACCTCAGGATATACCTTTTTTAATTTCACTCCATAGCTTTTCCCTCCTCTTTCAAAGGAACCTATTAAATTGCTGCTTATCCTGTCAATATAATGTTCATCAACCATAGATTGAATTTTAAAATTGGTCAACACATTTATTTGTCCTATTCTTTGTCCCTGACCAATTTGCTGACCRATYTCTGCATTTAACATACCTAACTGACCATCTACACTGGCCTTTACATTTAAATGTTCAATCCGTTCATATACCATACTAAGCGTTTTTTTCAYTCGTCTCAAATCTCGATCTAAATCTTTGATTCCTGTCAACTGAATAAGAGAATCCTGTTGTGTTTTAAACTTAATAACCTCAAAACTTTTACTTGCTAATTCGTAGTCTTCTTTCGCATTTAAAAACGCTTCTTTTGCCACCAACTCCTCTTCATACAAGGATTTATATTGTGCATGTTTTCGTGTGGCTTTAATCAAACGATATTCCGCATCTAATAGGTTTTTTTGTCCCATAATTCTATCAGACTCAAATTTAATTTTTGTATCTCTTAAACTGTTTTGTTTGGTGGCTAAATTATTTTCACTATCTAAAATTTGTTTGTACAAGGAGCTGTTTTCCATTTTCAATATGACATCTCCTTTTTTTACCATATTTCCTTCTTCAATATACAACTCAGCTACTCTCCCTCCCTCGTAAGCATCTAAATATATGGTAGAAATTGGTTTTACCAATCCATTTATACTGATATAATCGYTGAACTTGGCATCTACTACTTCGGAAATAGTAATCCTATCTTTCG
>NVRM01000025.1 GCA_002400885.1 Flavobacteriaceae bacterium | reverse complement strand
TTCCACTTTTCGTGAATTGTTAACAAATCAAAAAGAAATTGTAAAAAATGCAAAGTTTTACTTGTACAATCGAAATATTAGTATAGATTTGTCAATACAAAACAAGCATATGACAATTTTCAACACTTGGAGTTTCTATTATTTCTATTTTTATTTTAAAATAGGGCAGGAGACGGTACGTGTTAAGTAAGATATAAACTAACAAACAACAAAAAGTCTCAAATTAATTTGAGGCTTTTTTTTTGTGATAAATTCAAGGGAAATAATGAAGGTAGCTATACAAGGAATCAGGGGGTCTTTTCACCACATCGTGGCGGAACAGTATTTTGGAACAAATACCCAGTTACTCGAATGCATGACATTTAGCGAAATGCCAGACTTATTGCATACGAAAGAGGCGAGTGTTGCAATTATGGCCATCGAGAATTCTATAGCAGGGGCTTTATTGCCCAATTATGCCTTGATAGATGAACATAATTTAGCCATTTCGGGAGAGTATTATTTGCCTATTTTACATAATTTGATGGCCTTGAAAGGCCAAGGTATTTCCGATATAAAAGAAGTGTATTCACATCCCATGGCCTTGTTACAATGTCGAAAGTTTTTTAAAAGCCATCCACATATCAAATTGATAGAGGATCAAGATACGGCAGAGGTGGCAAGACGTATTCAAAAAAACAAACTGAAAGGTGTAGGAGCTATTGCTAGTAAAATGGCTGCGTCTTATTACGATTTGACCATTTTGGCAGCTGAGATTCAGACGATAAAAAACAATGCCACACGTTTTGTGATTTTAAATAATTCAGGATTAAAAACAAACCCTTTAGCGGATAAGGCATCCATCAAGTTTATTCTGGAGCATAAAACGGGGAGCCTTGGAGAGGTCTTACAGATTTTTTCTAAACACAAGGTAAGTTTGTCTAAGATTCAATCCTTACCTGTGATAGAGTCACCTTGGGAATATGCCTTCTTTGCGGATTTGGTTTTTGGAAGTTATCAGGATTATCAGTCCGCTATGCATGAGGTAGCATCAAAAGTATCAGATTTAAAAATAGTAGGAGAATATAAAAAAAGCAAGAGATAATGCTTATAAATAAAGCACATAGACTAAACGACGTAAAGGAATACTACTTCTCTAAGAAATTGAGAGAGGTGGCAGCCTTAAAATCAGCAGGGAAACCGATCATAAATATCGCTATTGGAAGTCCAGATTTAAACCCGCCAGTTGCGGTGTTAAGTGCGCTGGCATTAGCAATGGATGATACGACTGCACATCAATATAAAAGTTACCAAGGGATTCCTGAATTTAGGGAAGCTGCCAGTGGGTTTTATAAAAATCAATATGGAGTTAAGCTAGATCCAACCTCGGAAATATTACCCTTGATGGGGTCTAAAGAAGGAATATTGCACATTTCTATGGCCTTTTTAAACGAAGGGGACCAGGTATTGATTCCAAATCCAGGCTATCCAACGTACACTTCGGTGACCAACTTGGTAGGGGCAGAACCTGTATTGTATGACTTGAAGGAAAGCCAGGGGTATTATCCAGATTTTGAGTGCCTAGAAAAGCAGGACTTGTCAAAGGTAAAAATAATGTGGGTGAATTATCCACACATGCCTACAGGGGTAAAAGCAAGTGTAGAATTGTTTGAGAAACTCATCGCTTTTGGGAAAAAGCATCAGATTTTAATCATCAATGACAATCCTTATAGTTTTATTCTGAATGATACTCCGCTGAGTATTTTGGCAATAGATGGCGCTAAGGAAGTAGCCTTGGAGTTGAATTCTCTAAGTAAAACATTTAACATGGCAGGATGGCGTGTGGGAATGGTGCTAGGAGCTTCGGAGTATTTAAAAGTAATATTACAGGTAAAGAGTAATATGGATTCGGGAATGTTTTACGGTATTCAAAAGGGGGCAATCGCCGCGATGAATCAACCTAAAAAATGGTTTTCAGCATTGAATAAGACCTATGAAATAAGACGGAAAATTGTTTGGGAAATTTTAGATGTTTTTAAGTGTACTTATAATAAAGACACGGCAGGCTTGTTTGTCTGGGCGAAATTACCAGAAGGTATAAACGAAGAAGAATTTACGGATGAGCTACTATATGAAAAAGATATATTTATAGCTCCAGGGACGGTGTTTGGGCCTATAGGGAAAGGATATATTCGTATTGCTTTATGTGAGACGGCATTAGATTTAACAGAAGTACTAACACGTGTAAAATCCTAAATTATGATGAGAATAGTAGTGATAGGGTTGGGCTTGATAGGAGGTTCTATGGCATTGGACTTGAAAAAACGGGTGCCTTCGGAGATTATCGGAGTAGACGTGTCGGATGCACATGCAGAAACGGCCTTGGATAAGGGAGTGATAGATAGGATAGGAAGTATTGGGGATGTAAAAGAAGCGGATACCGTTATTGTGGCAGTTCCAGTAAACTTGACGGCTAAGGTGGTGTCGGAGGTGTTGGATTTGATCGGTGAGAACACATTGGTTTTTGATGTAGGCTCTGTAAAAGAATCGATTTGTAAAGACCTGAGTACCCATTTGAGAAGAAAGAATTTTGTGGCAGCCCATCCCATTGCAGGGACGGAGTTTTCGGGGCCTGATGCCGCCATTCATGGATTGTTTGACGAAAAAGTAAATATTTTATGTGAAACGGAAAAATCAGATTGGAAGATATTAGACAAGGCATTGAGTTTGTTTAAATTGTTAAACATGCGCATCAAAATGATGCACCCTGGGGAACATGATCGCCATATTGCTTATGTCTCTCATTTGTCCCATGTAAGTTCTTTTATGCTCGGGAAAACGGTCTTGGAAATAGAACGCAGTGAGGAGCATATATTTGACATGGCAGGAAGTGGATTTGCCTCTACAGTACGATTGGCTAAAAGTTCGCCTGCTACTTGGACCCCTATTTTTATGGGGAATAAGGATAATTTACTTGCATCATTAGATGGTTTTATTAAAAACTTAAACGAGTTTAGAGCGATCATTGAACAGGAAGACACGGTGGAATTGTCCAAAATAATGGAGGATACCAATTATATTAAAAAAGTCTTGAGTGGTATTCAAGAGGATGCCGAAGTATAAATTAAAATAGAACAATGCCAACGGTCTTTTCAAATGATTTTTATGATTAGAAAAGCTGTTGGAATCATATAATAAAATAGGCGATAGTGCTTATTACAATATAAATAAAATGGAAAATAACAAAGAATTTAGACAGTGGTTAGACGCAATGGAATTGAGTCATCCTCTAGTGATTGCAGGCCCATGTAGTGCGGAAACAGAAGAACAGGTAATGGCAACAGCAAGGTTATTACAGAAAACCGACACCAATGTGTTTAGAGCTGGTATATGGAAGCCTAGAACGCGTCCAGGACAGTTTGAAGGTGTGGGAGAAAAAGGGCTGAAATGGTTGCAACAAGTAAAGGAAGAAACAGGAATGATGGTCACTACGGAAGTAGGGAACGCAGACCACGTGGAAAAAGCATTGAAGCACGGGATTGATATTTTATGGATAGGGGCACGTACTACTGTAAATCCTTTTGTGGTGCAAGAAATTGCGGATGCCTTAAAAGGAGTGGACATTCCAGTATTAGTAAAAAACCCTGTAAACCCAGATTTGGCTTTATGGTTAGGAGCTGTGGAGCGTATCCAAACAGCTGGAATTACGCAATTGGGGGTAATCCATAGAGGGTTTTCTAGTTATAATTCTGGACATTACCGCAACAAGCCGAAATGGAGTTTGCCTATTGAATTAAAGAAAGAATTTCCAGACTTACCTATTATCTTGGATCCTTCACATATTTGTGGGCGTAGAGATACCTTGTTAGATGTTTCTCAGACAGGATTGGATTTGAATTTTGATGGATTTATGATCGAAACACATATCGATCCAGACAATGCTTGGAGTGATGCAGCACAACAAATTACCCCGGCAAGATTACATGAGATTACAAAAGAGTTAAAAATCAGGAAAAAAAGTAGTACAGCGGAAGAGTTTCAACGCAAATTGACGATGCACCGTCATGAATTGGATTTACTAGATGCTAATCTAATCGAAATGTTGGCAGACAGAATGGGTATTGCTAGTCAGATTGGAGCGATAAAAAGACAGGAGAACGTCGCTATTTTACAAAGTGATCGTTGGGCAGATATTTTAAACAATATGGTAGAAACAGGTGTGAGTTCTGGATTGAACAAAGAGTTTGTGGAAACTATTTTTAAAGCCATCCATGTGGAGTCTATCAATATTCAGCAAAACAAAAAACAATAAAGGAAGGTTTTGCTGTTTATCCGAGCTTATCTTGTTTTAGAGAAGGTCTAAGGATTAAATAATAGTTAAAAATGCATCTATAATTATAGGATTATAGATGCATTTTTAGTTTTTAGGCATAAAAAAAGCAAGTTATAAGATATAACTTGCTTTTTTATTGTGACCTCGACTGGATTCAAACCAGTAACCTCTTGAGCCGTAATCAAGTGCGCTATTCAGTTGCGCCACGAGGCCGTTAAGCGGTTGCAAATATAGGTGTTTTTATTCTTTAAAAAGCCTAAAAAATTAAAAAAAATAAATTATTTTTTAGAGTGCTGAACGTGAATTAATTGCATAAAAAAAGCAAGCTAATAAAAGCTTGCTTTTTAATCGTGACCTCGACTGGATTCAAACCAGTAACCTCTTGAGCCGTAATCAAGTGCGCTATTCAGTTGCGCCACGAGGCCGATTTCCGGTTGCAAAGATATTCCTTTTTTTGAATCTACAAGCTGTTTTTCGTGATAAAATAACGATATCCGATAATTGCTAATTGCCACTTTTTTGCTTGGCTCATGTCCAGTTGTTTACGAGTGAAACTTGGAAAAATTATTTTATTAATTTTTGCGAGCGTTTTAAAAATACTTTTCTTCATGTCTTTTTTTTGTTGGAGGCATTATCAATAATAGGTTCTTAATAGGTGCAAATGTAGTTATTATTTCCTTCGTTTTGAGGGGGCTATGTAAAAAGCGATATAAATGGCTAGCGATATGTCTGTTTTAAGTGAATAATTACCTGTCCAATGCTTTTTTACCTTCTTTAGTTCGAAAGTTGTTTCTGAACAAAGGAAATGATCGAATGGGATTACTTATTTTAGTGAGTGCTGTTTCATTCTTGCTGCTTTTTCGAATTAAATAAAATCGGGCTTTTATCATTTTAGCCCAAAACAGTACTTCAATAAATTGTAGGCTTTGATTTGAACTAAAAATTATTTGAAGGAACAGTGAGAAAACACATATATTTGCCGTTAAAATAATTGTATGGATTTACTGTTTATAATTGGAGGATTAATTGTGTTGATTGCTGGAGGGAATTGGTTGTTAAAAGCGGCCATTGGGTTTTCTTTGCGTTTGAATATTCCTAAAATTGTAATTGGAATGACGGTTGTTTCGTTTGCGACTTCTGCACCGGAATTAATAGTGAGTGTAAATGCAGCCTTAAATGGGAGTGCGGATTTGGCTTTTAGTAATGTCATCGGGTCTAATATTGCAAATTTGGGATTAGTTCTTGGGATCACCATTTTATTGTCCACGATAAGTGTAGAGAAAAGTTTTTATATAACAGATTGGCCTATGATGATGTTGGCTTCTGTGGTCTTGTATTTGTTTATTGCTTTCGATGGTGAATTGCAACGCTATGAAGGTGCTATTTTATTTGTGTCATTGATTGTGTTTTTAGTGTACCTATTAAAATTTAAAAAAAATGTAGTTTCTGACGAGATTCCTGAAGAGGGAATTACCACGCCTTTATATAAGGATATCCTGTATATGGTTTTGGGAGGTGTTGCATTGTACGGAGGTTCGGAACTTTTAATCAGGGGAGCTGTTAGTATTGCTGCTTTTTATCAAATTAGTGAGAGTGTTGTAGGAATTACCATCGTTTCTATCGGAACAAGTGTTCCGGAATTAGCGGCGTCTATTATAGCCATTATAAAAAAGGAAAAAGCGATATCACTGGGGAATTTAATTGGGTCTAATATTTTTAATATTATGGCGGTTTTAGGGATTACTTCGATGATTATTCCGATCAAAGTTTCAGATCCTCGCTTACTAGAAATGGATATTTTTTGGATGTTAGGTGTCTCTATTATTGTACTCCCACTGATTTTTGTACCTAAATATATGAAGTTGGGCTGGCGAGAAGGCTTGTTTTTACTCGCTACTTATTTAATCTTTATTTATAATATCATTAAAATTACTGAATTTTCATAACCATATGTTAGATTTGGAAGGGGTGTTTGTTGAAAATATGTAAAAAACTAAGGGTTGCCCTATAAAAAACGGGGGTTCTTTTTGTGTTCTGCTTTAAAAGTGTAGATTTGTATCTTAATTGTGTAAATAAAAAAACAGCTTTACAATGTCAAAACTTAGATTTCAAGCTTTAAACCAAGCCTTAAACAGAAAACCAGTATTTGTTGACGAACGAGGAAAGCGTTCTGATGTATTTGGGGAAAATGTATTTGATGAAAATACCATGCGCCAATACTTAACAAAAGATGCTCGTAATGGAGTATTGGATGCGATAGATACAGGGAAAAAAATTGACCGTAAAATTGCGGATCAAATTTCTTCTTCTATGAAAGAATGGGCATTGCAAAAAGGCGTGACACATTATACACACTGGTTCCAACCTTTAACTGGTGGAACAGCTGAAAAACACGATGCCTTTTTTGAGACCATAGGAAATGGAATGGCGATCGAGAAATTTGGAGGTAATGAGTTGGTTCAGCAAGAACCAGATGCTTCTAGTTTTCCAAACGGAGGAATTAGAAATACTTTTGAAGCCCGTGGATATACTGCATGGGATCCAACATCTCCAGCATTTATTTATGGAACTACTTTATGTATTCCTACGGTATTTGTTTCTTATACAGGGGAGGCCTTAGATTATAAAACACCATTATTACGTGCCTTACAAGCAGTGGATAAAGCTTCTGTAGATGTGTGTAAGTATTTTGATAAAAACATTAAAAAAGTAACTGCCTCTTTAGGATGGGAACAAGAGTACTTTTTAATTGATAAAGCATTGGCTGCAAGTCGTCCAGATATTACATTGACAGGGAGAACTCTTTTAGGGCATATTCCTGCAAAGGGACAGCAGTTGGATGATCACTATTTTGGGTCTATTCCAGGAAGAGCTTTAGACTTTATGCGTGATTTGGAAACCGAATGTATGTTGCTTGGTATTCCTGTAAAAACACGTCATAATGAGGTGGCTCCAAACCAGTTTGAATTGGCGCCTATTTATGAAGAATCTAACTTGGCTGTAGATCACAATTCATTGCTAATGGATGTGATGGGTAAAGTAGGATCACGTCATAATTTTAAGGTGTTGATGCACGAAAAACCATTTGCAGGAGTGAATGGGTCTGGGAAGCACAACAACTGGTCTTTGTCTACAAATACAGGCGTAAATTTATTGGCTCCTAGTAAAACTCCAATGAGTAATTTGCAGTTTTTAACGTTCTTTATCAATACGATTAAAGCGGTATATGATCACGAAGAGTTATTAAGAGCAGCGATTGCATCTGCGAGTAATGATCATCGTTTAGGAGCAAACGAAGCACCTCCTGCTATTATCTCTGTGTTTATTGGTCAGCAATTGACGAAGGTGTTGGCGGAACTTGAAAATGTAACAAGCGGCAAATTATCTCCAGAAGAAAAGACAGATCTTAAATTAAATGTAGTGGGGAAAATTCCACATATTTTATTGGATAATACGGATCGTAATCGTACGTCTCCTTTTGCATTTACCGGGAATAAATTTGAGTTTAGAGCCGTTGGTTCTACTGCGAATTGTGCCAACCCAATGACGGTTTTAAATACCATTGTTGCAAAACAATTAAAAGAGTTTAAAATAGAAGTAGATGGATTAATTGCAAGCAAAGGTCTTAAAAAGGACGAAGCAATTTTTAATGTCTTGAGAGAATATATCAAAGCGTCTAAAAACATTCTATTCGAAGGAAATGGATATGGTGCCGAATGGGAGATTGAAGCAGAAAAAAGAGGATTAAGTAATAATAAAAAAACTCCGGAAGCCTTAAAGGTGAAAGTTTCTGAAAAAGCAATCGCTTTGTATGAAGAGATGGGAGTGATGAATAAAAGAGAAGTAGAGGCTCGTTACGAGATAGAAGTAGAAGAGTATACCTCTCGTATTCAAATTGAATCACGTGTTTTAGGTGATATTGCAGGAAACCACGTAGTTCCAGTTGCTATCCGTTACCAAAATACAATTATTGAAAACGTTGCTGGATTGAAAACCATCTTTGGAGATGATTTTAAAGTACATGCTGCAGAACAAATCAAATTAATCACGAAAATATCGGAACATATTGCCGTAATTCATTCAAAAGTAGATGAAATGATCGGAGCTCGTAAAGTAGCAAATGCTATAGAAGACTCCGAAGAAAAAGCAGCAGCTTATTGTAATGTTGTCTTGCCTTTCTTTGACGAGATTCGTTACCACTGTGATAAATTAGAAATAATGGTAGACGATGAGCTATGGCCATTGACTAAATATAGAGAATTGTTGTTTACGCGATAATAAAATACCATTCATATTTTAAAAAACGTCTGCATTTTGCAGGCGTTTTTTTGTTTGAAAAGTAACGTATTCATTCGTTAGTTGAAATAGAAGGGTGTATAAAACAATGTTCTAATTGTCTAAATTTTCTGAGGGATGTCCTTTAGGAAAGTTCAATAGAGAAAAGGGGCTTGAAAAAAACATCCAGGGAGCTAACGAAATTAAATGACTACGGTCGAAGTAATTTAGAATGGTAGCGAGAATAAAAGTAATTAGAAGAGTAATACGCACTGCTTTATTAGTGGTCGTATTTTTCCAGATGTTTTTTACGTGTTTAAAAAGGACGTTGAGCTACGGAGAATACTTGTTTTTATGAAATTTTAGTTATAATTGCCTTAAAAATAGTATAATTATTGAAATATTGATTTAATACTTTTAAAAAATACTTACTTTTGCAAAACTTAATAGTAGACAAAAAGGATGAGTTCAGAAATAAGTAAAAGATACAGTCAGCGTGGTGTTTCAGCATCAAAAGAAGATGTGCACAATGCAATTAAAAATGTAGACAAAGGCTTGTACCCTCAGGCGTTTTGTAAGATCATTCCTGATTATTTAACAGGAGATGAGAATTATTGTGTGATTATGCATGCCGATGGAGCAGGTACAAAATCGTCTTTGGCGTATATGTATTGGAAAGAAACAGGAGATGTTTCTGTATGGAAAGGGATTGCTCAGGACGCATTAATTATGAATATCGATGATTTAATATGTGTTGGAGCAACAGAAAATATTCTGTTATCATCCACCATTGGTCGTAATAAAAATTTGATTCCAGGAGAAGTTTTATCAGCTATTATTAACGGAACAGAAGAATTGTTAGTCGATTTAAAAAAACATGGTGTAATCATTCATTCAACAGGCGGTGAAACTGCCGATGTAGGTGATTTAGTACGTACTATTATAGTAGATTCTACTGTGACTGCACGTATGCCACGTAGTAAAGTGATTAATAATGCAAACATTGTTTCGGGAGATGTCATTGTAGGTTTGGAGTCTTTTGGACAAGCAACCTATGAAAAATCATACAATGGAGGTATGGGAAGTAATGGCTTAACATCTGCTAGACATGATGTTTTTTCTAAGGAATTAGCGACAAAATTCCCAGAGAGTTTTGATGCCGCCGTTCCTGAGGAATTGGTGTATTCAGGGAATATGAAATTGACAGATGCTGTAAAGAACTCGCCTATTGATGCGGGTCGTTTGGTATTGTCACCAACAAGGACCTATGCACCTATCATTAAGAAAATATTAGAAAAATATACGCCTAAGGACATTCATGGAATGGTTCACTGTAGTGGAGGCGCACAAACAAAAATCTTACATTTTGTAGAGAATTTACACATCATTAAAGATAATATGTTTGCGGTACCACCCTTATTTGAATTGATTCAAGAACAGTCTCAAACAGATTGGAAAGAAATGTATCAGGTGTTTAATATGGGGCATCGTATGGAAATATATGTACCTGCGGAAATTGCAGCGGATATTATTGCCATCTCAAAAAGTTTTAATGTTGATGCTCAGGTTGTAGGTAGAGTAGAAGATGCTACTGCTAAAAAATTAACGATTGAAAGCGAATTTGGAATCTTTGAATATTAGTTTCATTCTGAGGGAATTAATGTATTTTTGTAATCAAGAAATTAAAGTAAATGTTAGATAAATTAAGAATTGTAAAACAACGTTTTGACGAAGTGTCTGATTTGATCATCCAACCGGATATCATGACGGATCAAAAGCGATATATAAGAATAAATAAAGAATACAAGGATTTAAGCGCGGTGATGAAAATTGCTGACGAATATAAAGCCATTGTTTTAAATATAGAAGAAGCCAAAGAAATTATAGCAGACAATTCGGATGCAGAAATGACAGAGATGGCTAAGATGGAGTTGGAAGAAGGAAAAGCGAGGTTGCCTCTATTAGAGGATAAGATCAAGTTTATGTTGATTCCTAAAGATCCAGAAGATGCTAAGAATGTTATTATAGAAATTAGAGCAGGTACTGGTGGAGATGAAGCGAGTATTTTTGCAGGTGATTTGTATAGAATGTATACCAAATACTGTTCTGATAGAAAATGGAGTGTTGAGGTGGAAGATCAAAGTGATGGTACTTCTGGAGGTTTTAAAGAAATTATCTTTAGTGTTACCGGTGCAGATGTCTATGGTGATTTAAAATTTGAATCAGGTGTACACCGTGTACAACGTGTTCCTCAGACGGAAACTCAAGGTAGAGTGCATACATCGGCAGCTACTGTAATGGTATTGCCAGAGGCAGAGGAATTTGATGTTGAATTAAAGACAAGTGATATTCGTGTGGATTATTTCTGTTCTTCAGGACCTGGAGGGCAATCTGTGAATACGACCTATTCTGCGGTGCGTTTAACACACGTTCCTACAGGATTAGTAGCACAATGTCAGGATCAAAAATCTCAGCATAAAAACAAGGACAAAGCAATGAAAGTATTGCGTTCTCGTTTGTATGAGCAAGAATTGGAAAAGAAATTAGCAGCGGATTCTGAGAAGAGAAACTCGTTGGTTTCTAGTGGAGATAGATCTGCGAAAATTAGAACTTATAATTATCCTCAAGGACGTGTAACTGAACACAGAATTGGTTTGACACTATATGATCTACAAAATATCATTAATGGTGATATTCATAAAATTGTAGAGGAATTAAAATTAGCCGAAAACACGACTAAATTAAAAGAATTAGGAGAAGAATTTTAATTAAAACTTCGAATTAAAAAGGAAAAAGCGTCTCATAATTGTTATGAAACGCTTTTTTTTTGCTTTTTATTGAAAATAAAAAGGCTTCTCCGAATGGTGTTTTACTCGATATCTCAAATAAACGACACGAAAACACACGTGAAAGGTTAGATTAACTTGTGTTAATCATTTATTCATTGTAGTTTTGCACTGTCAAAATTAACATGTTATAGTCTTGATATACAGTAAATAAAAAATAGTATTGCAATGAAATTTTGTTTGAGATAGTTGCATATATAGTGAAAATATATAAAAAAATAAATTTCCCAATTTTCCCGATCTGCAGATCATTTTTTTAAATTTCACAAAATTATTACAGGATAAAAACGAGCGGTCTTCGACTGTTGATCATTTTCCAAATGATTTGTATTCGCCAATAGATCCTGTCCAAAGGATGCTTATTTGAACGATGCTAAAGTGAGTCCTGGTAATAATACAGCGGGTATCGTACGGGGCTTTTGCGACTATAGAATTC
The DNA here is from genome assembly GCA_002400885.1 of Flavobacteriaceae bacterium. Taxonomy (GTDB): domain Bacteria; phylum Bacteroidota; class Bacteroidia; order Flavobacteriales; family Flavobacteriaceae. The sequence continues at coordinate 18,949 of NVRM01000025.1, read as the reverse complement.
CTAATAGTAGCGGATATAAATGCAAACAGTCGTTTAGATATCTTGGAGTCTGAATTCGAATTAAGGATTTGAATCAGCTTCTGAAATACATTTTCGATTGCATCAAAAATGGAGTGAAGATTCGCTTTGATAATTTGAATAGAGCGTTGCTTATGTCTATTAAAAAAGTCGTCAATACTACATCATATATAGTACAGCTTAGGGTTGTAGAACAACAGAAAACACGGGTTTTTATTATATAATTAATTCGTTTATTATTTTAATTGGTCTTAAAATAAATCAAAAACCACTTATGAAAATAGGTGGTTTTTTTATGCTTATTGTTTCCTTTATTTTTATAAATTTGCCCTTGGATAAACTACTGATTAGAGGAGTTGAAACCTTTGCTCGAATTATTTAAAATGCGATTAGATCCTTTTGTGATTTGGGCTAATGTGGTCTGTTAATTAGAGAGCAGCTTAAGGCTAAGTATTCTTTTACTGGAATAGGCTATGAATTAAGAAGGCAACAGTTTGGTAGAGATGTTTGTTCGTTAAATAGTTGTTTATAGCGAGGTTTTAGGAGTTAAAAGAAGCTTCTGATCATCCTAAGTATTAAAAAATAAAATTTTATTTGTGGTAATAAAAAGTAAAAAAAATGGGCTTAAACCTTTTTTTAAATCTAATTGTGTAGAAGCTGGAACAGATGAGGCAGGACGTGGTTGTCTAGCAGGACCAGTAGTGGCAGCAGCGGTAATTCTACCTGCGAATTTTTCTCATGAATTATTAAATGATTCTAAGAAATTGACAGAGAAGCAACGTCATTTTTTACGTCCTATTATCGAAAAAGAAGCCTTGGCTTGGGCCGTGGGTTATGTTTGGCAAGAAGAAATAGACGCCATTAATATTTTACAGGCTTCCTTATTAGCCATGCATAAATCCATTGATAAATTAACCTTGGTTCCGGAACATATAATTGTAGACGGTAATAAATTTAATGCGTATAAAAAAATCCCTCATGAAACCATTATTAAAGGAGATGGTAAGTATTTGAGTATAGCAGCAGCTTCTGTGTTGGCAAAAACGTATCGGGATGATTATATGGAGAAAATTCATCTTGATTTTCCTAATTATGCATGGGATCGCAACAAAGGTTATCCTACAAAAGTTCACAGGCAGGGGATTCGTGATCACGGTATTACCAAGCATCATAGGAAAACATTTAAATTACTGCCAGAGCAGCTGAAATTGTTTTAGTCCATTCACCATTCACCATTCACCATTCCGAATGACTATTTTGAAAATAGATTTGTAAATGACAGGAAATTAAGTGAAATTTGTAGTCTAAAAAAATATAGTATTATGATTAAAAGAGGTCGCGCACAAATATCAAAATTTATCATTCATAAAGTAGGGAATAAATTCAATAGTTCTACCAATGCTTTTTCGGACAAAGCTTTAGAATTTGACCAAGAGACCTATGAATTGATGTTGCCTTTTTTATTAAAACCTTTTACAAATGTAGCAGAGAGTTTTCGTTTTAACCACCATGCTGACATCGCTTTAAACGAAATTAATAGCTATACCAAACAAGTTTTTGAAGATGGTGATTCTTTTGTAGAGGTGTCTCAAAACATTGTAACGCATTTATTCGAACAGTCTAATTCTGCTCAAATAAAAAGAGGAGATGTATTGATTGCCTTTTTTGAAGATATAGAATACAGAGATGTGATGACTACGGCCATCGGGATTTTTAAAATAGAAAGTAAGTCTAGTTTCTTTCAGACTTATATGGATGATAGTAACTTTGATATTATGTTACAACAAGGGATTAGTACCAAGCGTATCGACAAAGGATGTTTGATTATTAACTCTACAGATGATGAAGGACGTACGGTATTGAGTGTTGATAATAATAATTATGATGCACAGTATTGGATAAAAAATTTCCTAAATGTAAAATATGCTGATGATGCTAATCAACATACAAACACTTATATAGAAATGTGTAAGGACTTTTCTGACCAAGTTATTCAAGAAGAGTTTGGACTGCACGAAAAAAACAAGTTCCTCGCTAGTACGGTTGATTTTTTCAATGAAAATGACCATGTTAATATCAATACTTTTAAAGAAGAAGTTTTTGAATCTGAAGGCGGACGTATGGAGCTTTTTGAAGATTATAAAAAGCAATACGAGGAGGCTAACGATGTGTTGGTTAGAAATGATTTTGTGATTTCCGATGTGGTATTGAAAAAGCAAAAAACAAAAATGAAAACGGAGATTAAATTGGATACACACATTCAAATTAAATTAGATATTGACGCTCCAGATGCTTATACTGAGTATATAGAACAGGGTTTTGATGAAGAGAAAAAAATGAAGTTCTACAAAGTCTTTTACAACGAAGAGAAGTAAGTGAAGAAGTCATAATCCTGTAACGAATAGTGATAGGGTTACTTTAAATTTTAAAAGTGGATAAGTAGTTGTGATTCAAAATCATGTCTGTTTGTTCATTTTTTTTTGATTTTTATTTTGTAATAATTGGAGGTTGTCCAATTGTTTTTATGTAATTTTCAACTTGAATTATTAACTATTATTACTATACATTGAACGAAGAGAGAATTCCTAAAAAAGCATTGGTTATATCAGGAGGAGGCAGTAAAGGAGCTTTTGCCGGAGGAGTGGCGAAATTTTTGATAGAAGACAAGAAAAAGGACTATGAAATTATTATTGGAACTTCTACGGGAAGTTTGATGGTGACACATTTGGCTTTGAGTAAGTTAGATGAATTGCATACTATTTATTCAAATATCACCCAACGTAGTATTTTTAGTAACAATCCCTTTTATGTGAGGAAAGTGGATGGAGCTCAAGTAGTAGGGGTACGCCATTTAAATACGATTTGGAATTTTATGAATGGTCGTAAAACTTTTGGGGAAAGTAAAAACTTACGAAAATTTATTAAAAGAAAAATAACAGAGGACTATTTTGATCAGGTAAAAAAATCCAATACCGACGTGGTCGTGACGGTCTCTAATTTAACCGCAAATAGGGTAGAATACAAAGCTATAAAAGACTGCTCCTATGATGATTTTTGTGATTGGATATGGGGTTCTTGTAATTATGTTCCTTTTATGAGCCTATTGCGCAAAAATGGTTTTGAATATGCCGATGGAGGTTTTGGAGCCTTAGTTCCGATCACAGAGGCAATTCGTAGAGGTGCGACAGAAATTGATGTCATCATCTTAGAAACAGAAACAGAACATTTAAGCCGATTGCCTTCGACGAGTCCGTTTTCATTATTATCAACAGTAGTGGAGTTTATGTTGGATCAAGTAGAGCAACAAAATGTAACTATAGGGAAGTTGGAAGCAAAGAAGAACAATGTAGAGCTTAATTTATATTACACACCCACAGTACTCACAACCAATTCGTTAGTGTTTAATAAGACGCAGATGGCCGCGTGGTGGAAGCAAGGCTATGCCTATGCTAAAAAGAAAGACTTAAATTTAAGCAACGAATTGAAATAAGTTTAATAGCGCATAAAAAAAGCGAAAAGTGATATTACTTTTCGCTTTTTTTAGTCACCAGTCACCAGTCACCAGTCACCAGTCACCAGTCACCAGTCACCAGTCACCAGTCACCAGTCACTATTCAATTATTTCAGCATTAAATAAGGTCGAAAAATGTGCAAGGATTTTTCCTTGAACTTCGTCAATATCTATTTTTTTATTGAGTTCAGCTTCCATAGAGGTCACTGCTTTTCCTTTGATTCCACAAGGAATAATATTGTCAAAATAACCTAAGTTAGTGTTTGCATTTAAAGCAAAACCATGCATGGTTACCCATCTGCTGGTACGAACACCCAAAGCACATATTTTACGTGCAAATGGCGTCCCAACGTCTAACCAAACACCTGTTTCTCCTTCGCTACGTTCACCTTTGATTCCGTATTCATCCAATGTTAGAATTATGGACTCTTCTAAGAAGCGTAGGTATTTATGGATGTCAGTCATAAAATTATCAAGGTCAATAATAGGATAGCCTACGATTTGTCCTGGACCATGGTAAGTGATGTCTCCACCTCTGTTAATTTTATAAAACGTAGCTCCTTTTGCTTTTAATTGTTCTTCGTTTAATAATAAGTTGCTGATATCGCCACTTTTACCTAAGGTGTAGACATGAGGGTGTTCTACGAAAATAAAATAATTAGGCGTCTTTTCTGAGGTGTCATTTTTTCTGTTCGAAATTTTGATATCTATTATTTTTTGGAATAATTTTTCTTGGTATTCCCACGTATCAATATAATCTTTCGATCCTAAATTTTGAAGTTGTACTTGTTGCATTTTAGGTGTTATTTATTGGGCTTGTTAATAATTACTAATGCAGCAATCACACCAGGGACCCATCCACAAAGTGTTAATAAAAATACGATAATAATAGATCCACAGCCTTTACCTATAACAGCTAAAGGAGGAAAAATAATTGCTAGTACTACGCGCCAGATGCTCATAAGGTAAATAAATTTAGAGTTATTAGTTTTTTTCAAAGGTCTAAAAAATAAAATCATTATCCAACGTTATAAATATGTACTTTTGTTAAAAATCAATGCATGTTTGTAAGCGTTCAAAATATAGTGAAGAAATACGGCAATCAATTTGCCTTAAATAAGGTGAGTTTTTCTTTGAAAAAAGGAGAGGTTGTTGGTTTTTTAGGTCCCAATGGAGCGGGTAAATCTTCTATGATGAAAATTATTACGGGATTTATGGAAGCGAGTTCTGGGGATGTTTTTATCGATGAGGTAAAAATGACTACTTTTTCTACTGCAATTAAAAAGCAAATAGGCTATTTACCAGAACACAATCCTTTGTATGTAGAAATGTTTGTAAAGGAATACTTGTCTTTTTTAGCCGAAATTCACTCCTTAGATAAAAGTGCCGTGGATAAGGCCATAAAAGCGGTTGGTTTGACTCCTGAGGCCTCCAAGAAAATAAAGCATTTATCGAAGGGATATCGTCAGCGAGTGGGGCTTGCAGGGGCTATTATGCACAACCCGTCGGTACTAATTTTGGATGAGCCTACTACAGGATTGGATCCAAATCAATTGGTAGAAATTCGAGACTTGATAAAGTCTTTAGCAGTGGATAAAGTCGTGTTATTATCAACACATATTATGCAAGAAGTGGAAGCCATGTGCGACCGTGTTATCATTATCAATAAAGGGGAAATAGTAGCAGATGAAAGTCTTGTTGTCTTGAAGGAGCAACAAGTGCAATTACTAGAAGTGGAGTTTGATAGGAACATTTCTATCACAGAAATACAGGAATTAAAATACTTAAAAAAAGCCACTAATTATACAGGTTTGTCTTGGGTACTTACGTTTAATACAAGCATAGATATGCGTGCGACTGTTTTTGATTTTGCTCATGATAAAGGCTATAAAATATTGCAATTAACGGCAAAAGATAAGAGCTTAGAAAGCCTGTTTTCTGCCTTGACTACTTAAAAATTAAGCGGCCTTTATAGTGTTCTACCACATTTACGATGGCTGGTTTAGAATAGCAATAGACATCGCCTAATCTATAAATATGACCTTCTATTTTTTCTGTTGCAAATACATGCATATCATTAGTAGAGGTGTTATTTACAGTCACATTCTTGGCGATTAAATGCCTCCCTAAAAATCGTGGATCTGTATCGGAAAAATTAATGTTTAAATTGTCCGTAGTTCCCGTTACTTTAATTGTTGCTGTTCCGTTTGCCCATACTCGAAGAACTGAGCATTTTACAGTGATGTCGTAGTCTCCTATGGGCAGGTATTTGAATTTGTCTCCTGTTACGTGTAAATATAGATTGGGGTATTCCAGGGTATTTAAAGAAGTAATGGTATGTTGAGATGAATTCCTGATTTCTACAATATTTGGAGAGGTAATCGTAACGACTGCATCATCATAGCCTCTAACAAAATTACAGTTGTTTTCATTGGTAAAAATAAGGCGATCTCCATCTATGGTTCCGTAAATTTCTGGTTTAAGGTTTTCTCCTGTTTTAACATGTACCTTTTGTGTGGGGCCATATTTTAAAATTAAACGGATGTTTTTCTGAATGGTTATTTTTGTGAATACAGGGAAGTCCATTTCGTAGGAGATGCTAGTTCCTGCAGTTTGGAAACAGTCTCCAGTCTCTTCTTTGTCACATCCTAAAAATGTGGTGATTATCAGTACTAATATTAGTTTTTTCATGCTTTTTTTTGATGTCAATTTTTAAAACCGATAGCCCAGTCCAAATTCCAAATTCTCTGCTCTAAAAAGATTAACGCGAATGGTTACCTCTGTAAAAATATGTTTGTTTAGTTGATGTTTAAAGCCTAAACGTTCGTAAACGTTTGAAATATAATTTACGGGATTGTATGCGTAATATCCCAATTGTGTGATAAAAGAGAAGCGGTCTAGTTGGAGTTCATGTCCTATAAAGACGCCAGCTCTCAGTTTGTTATTTACAGGGAGGTTCTCGTTTTCTTGTGTGTTTTGGTAGCGAGCATATCGGGGAAGGAAATTTGCATAAAACAATTCTGTCCCGAAGGTGATGGTGGAAAACCAATTTATTTTTTTACTCCCATATCCAGAGAGCGTGTAAAAGGAATAGCGTCCACTATTTATTATTTTGGATTCATTGATGCCTCCTCTGAAAACAATACTGTAATAAATGGGCTGTTTTTCTGAGTTGTTTTCTTTGTTATATGTCGCCGAGTTAATAATAGGTGTAGGATGAAATTGATAATTAATACCTGCATGTACAGCAATGGTATTTAAGCCAAGGTTAGGGTTGTTAAGCGCAGCATTGGAATAATGATATAGTCCTAATCCTGTTTGAAATCCCCAGTTTCCAATGACTTGAATTCGTTGATAATCTAGTTTTATAAAACCTGCAAATAATAGGCTAGATCCAATGGCGTGGTTCAATGGATTTAGAGTTTCATCATAAGGATTGCTAAGATATGCCAGTCCAAAACCAGTATTGAGTTTGAAAGAATTTCGATTATTTCTTTTGTTTAAATAAAAGGAATAATGTCTAAATAAGGAGTAGGCTTTTCCTAAGATTTCGGAATTTAAGTTTTCATATAAAAACGACCATCCTTTTTCTGGAGTATTGTAATGCTGGTTAAAAGCCTTGTTTTTTCCAGGAATATCAGTCCAAGAAATGAACACACCAGATATGTTTCCGTCGATAGCATCAGCTAGTTTTTTATCATGTTCTAGTAACTGACCATAAAATCCATCTACCTGAATTACACCTTGTGAGTGCATAAAAGGTACTGCCATACAGCACAAGAGTACAATAATTATGTTTTTCATTTCTTTTCTTTTCTTTTTTCTACTTTCCAATAACTAACAACTAGTAATCAATTTAAAACCGAATCCCACCACCAAACTCAACAGTCTCAGCATCGGCGCCATGTACTTTTAATCTAATGGCAACAAACCATTTTTTATTGAGATACCTTTTTAAGGTCAATGCCTCATACACTTTTGTTTGATAGTCAAAGTCGGAGACTAGGTAATATCCAATCTGTCCTACGACAGAAAATTTATTTACAAATTGTTCGTAACCGATAAATCCACCGATTCTAATATTGGTAAAAGAGGTGAGTTTGTCTGGGTTTTTGACATTAGCAATGTTGTAATATTCCTCAAGAAAAGGGGAGTAGTACAGGTCAGAACCAATTTGTATTGCGCTGTTTTTACTGAGTCGTTTGTCTGCATAAACAGAGAGTACTCCAAAGCCTTTCATGCCGCTTCCTATATATTCTGCTTCGTTTACTCCACCTCGTAGGGCAATGTTCAATTTAATAGGTTCGCGATATTTTAAAGGATCCTCACTAGGAATTAAGTCAAAAGGAGTAGGGTTTTCATCCAATTGATAGTTTACACCTAAAGTTACGGCCCATGAATTGACCCCGTTATTTGGAGACTTTACATTGGCATTAGAGGCGTGAATAAAGGTGAGGCCAGCATTTAATCCTAAACGATTCAAGATGTTTTCTCGTTGATAATAGAGTTTAAAATAAGTACTAGAGCCGATGGCAGATCCAAAGGCTATGTTTTTGTTATTGTGTTCCTTATCGTATGGGTTTGTATTGTAAGAAATACCAAAACCAGTACGTAAAATCAGTTTATTTACTTTTTTTCTGTTCAGGAGATAGAAATTATAATGTCCATAAAGGGCGTATAAATCACCTAAAACTTGACTTTTATAGTCTTGATATGACAACGAAATCCCGAAATCGGGGTAGTTGTATCTAGATTCCCAATGTTCACCACCATAATTTTTTTGATTCCAACTGATGATAAAGCCTTCTGGGTGTCCTTCTAAAAAAGCATTAGAATCTGGGCTATGTGCGATGATGTTTCCATAGAGGTATTCAAGTTGTACATAGCTTGGTTTCTTTTCGGACGATTGTGAGTACCCGATAGAAACAATATGTATTATTAAGGTAATAAGTATTGCTTTTTTCATATAGGGCTCAAATCTAAGAATTTAATTTAAATTGATAACTACCTTTTATTAAGGCATTTATAAAATCATCTGTGATGTCTATTTTTCGAGTCCTACTTGGCATGTCCAAGCTTATTTTCTCTTCGGCATCATTGATGACAATATGTAAACTTTTTTGTCCTTGAAATGCGCTGATAATGGCATCTAATTTAGCAATCATCTCAGGGTTTATTTGGGATAATTTAAACGTAATGGTTATTTTCTTTGAAAACTCTCCTAAAATATCTTGTAGTAGCATCACATTGGTAAACATAAAGCGCACCTCACCATTATTCCATCCTGGTTTTACAAAGACCTTTAAGTATAAAAAAGCATTGGGAACTAGAAAGTGTTTATGGCGTAAATATTCTTCTCCAAATATTCTAAATTCGTGGGAACCAGAATAATCTTCTATAAAAAAGGAACCCCATCCTTTTCCGTTTTTAGAAATTCGATGTTGCACTTCGGTTACAATTCCTCCTAGGGATAATTCTTGATTTACCAATGCAGAAGGGTTTGCTAATGCACTTAATGAAGAAGGACAGAAATATTTAATTTCGGTTTTAAAATCATCTAATGGATGTCCAGAGATGTAAATTCCTACCACTTCTTTTTCTTTGGATAGTTTTTCCATCACGCCCCATGGCTCACAGTCAGGGATGATTGGTTCTGGAATTTGAACTTCGGAATGCTCTCCAAACATGGAAATTTGTGCCGAATTTTTACTTTCTTGAAATTTGTTTCCAAAACGCATGGCTTTTTCTAGAAAGGTACTGTTTCCGTCTACTGCCATGTATTGTGCACGGTGTGTATCGGTGAAGGAGTCAAAGCCTCCCGCGAGTAACAAGCCTTCAAATGCACGTTTGTTGGCAGCTCTTAAATCGATACGTTTGGCCAAATCAAAAACAGATTTATACCTTCCGTCTTCTTTTCGATTGTTAATAATGGTCATAATAGCACCATTTCCAACCCCTTTAATAGCGCCCATTCCAAAACGGACAGCTCCATTATCATTAACGGTAAATTTAAAAGAAGATTCATTAATATCTGGACCTAAAACTTCCAGTCCCATACGCTTACATTCTTCCATAAAGAAGGACACTTTTTTAATGTCGTTCATGTTGTTTGAAAGTACCGCAGCCATATATTCTGCAGGGTAGTGTGCTTTTAAGTAAGCAGTTTGATAGGCGATCCATGCATAACAGGTCGAGTGAGATTTATTGAAGGCATAGGAGGCAAAGGCTTCCCAATCCGTCCAGATTTTCTCTAGTTTGTCTTCGTTATGTCCTTTTGCTTTTGCTTTTTCGATGAATTTAGGCTTCATTTTCGCCAGCACTGCAATTTGTTTTTTACCCATTGCTTTACGCAATACATCGGCTTCCCCTTTTGTAAAGTCAGCTAATTTTTGGGACAGTAGCATTACCTGCTCTTGGTATACGGTAATCCCATAGGTTTCTTTCAAATATTCCTCCATGTCGTCCAAATCGTATTCGATATCCTCGATACCATGTTTACGATTAATAAACGAGGGGATATATTCAATTGGACCTGGTCTGTACAGGGCATTCATGGCAATTAAATCATCAAAAACGGTGGGTTTTAACTCGCGCATGTATTTCTGCATTCCAGCAGATTCGTATTGGAAAATACCAACGGTTTCTCCACGCTGGAAGAGTTCGTAGGTTTTTATATCTTCCAAGTCAAATTCCTCGGGGTCTAAATCTACTCCGTGCTTTTCTTTTACTAGGGCACAGGCATCTTTAATAAGTGTCAGCGTTTTTAAACCCAAGAAGTCCATTTTCAATAGTCCGGCATCTTCCACTACGGAGTTGTCGAACTGTGTCACATACATGTCGGAATCCTTGGCGAGTGCTACTGGGACATATTTGGTAATATCATCAGGCGTAATAATTACTCCACAGGCATGAATTCCCGTATTTCTAACAGAACCTTCTAAGGCTAGTGCCTTGTTAATTACTTCCGCGTCTAGTCCACTTCCTTGTGAGACTCTTTTTAACTCTTCAATTAATTCAATTTCCTCGGACCTAAACTTTTCTCTTAATCCTTTGTCATCTAAACTGAAAATTTTATTCAGTTTGGTCATTTCAGGGATTAATTTGGCAATTCTATCCGCTTCAAAAAGCGGTAAGTCCAATACACGAGCCGTATCTCTAATAGAAGATTTTGCGGCCATGGTTCCATAAGTGATAATCTGCGCTACCTGGTTGGCACCGTATTTTTCAATAACATAATCCATGACTCTTCCACGTCCTTCATCGTCAAAATCAATATCAATATCGGGCATGGACACACGTTCTGGATTCAAGAAACGCTCAAATAGTAATTTGTATTTTAATGGGTCAATGTTTGTAATCCACAAACAGTAAGCAACCACGGATCCTGCGGCAGATCCACGTCCTGGTCCTACGCTTACATCCATTCTTCTGGCAGCGCGAATAAAATCTTCCACAATTAGAAAGTACCCAGGATATCCTGTGTTCCTAATAACATCCAATTCAAAATCCAAGCGTTCTATGACTTCATCACTCAGTTCTTCGCCATATCTTATTTTGGCTCCTTTGTAGGTAATATGTCTTAGATAGGCGTTTTCTCCACGTTTTCCACCGTCTTCTAAATCTTCTGCATGTTCAAATTCGGCACCAATGTCAAAGGCAGGAAGCAAGACCGACCTGGCCAAGGTGTACACTTCTATTTGGTCTACAATTTCTTGGATGTTTGTAATGGATTGAGGAACATCTTTAAAGAGCGCTTTCATCTCTGAACTCGATTTAAAGTAGTATTCGTCGTTGGGCAATCCGTATCTATATCCGCGTCCACGTCCTATTGGAGTGGCCTGTTTTTCTCCATCCTTTACACAGAGTAAAATATCATGGGGTATGGAATCTTTACGTTCTAAATAAAATGTATTGTTGGTGGCAATTAATTTAACATGATGTTTTTTTGAAAACGAAATCAATGTTTTATTAACACGATCTTCATCTTCCTGTCCATGGCGCATGATTTCGATATATAAATCATTGCCAAATTGCGATTTCCACCACAGTAAGGCTTCTTCGGCTTGTCGTTCTCCTAGGTTTAAAATTTTATTAGGAACCTCACCATTCATGTTTCCCGTCAATACAATGACATCTTCTTTGTATTTCTCAATGATTTTCCGGTCAATTCTCGGGATATAATAAAATCCATCCACAAAGGCTATGGAGGACATTTTTGCAATATTATGGTATCCGTTTTTGTTTTTAGCTAGTAAAACTACGGCATATCCATTGTCTTTTACTTTCTTGTTGAGGTGGTCATCACAGATGTTAAACTCACAACCAACAATAGGTTTTAGTATTTTTTGAGTCGGCTCTTTACCTGCAGCTATGAGCTCGGAATTTGCGGCCTCTACCGATTTGTTATGATTTAAAACAGCAGCTACAAAATGAAAAGCAGCCATCATATTTCCACTGTCCGTAAGTGCAACAGCCGAGTGATTGTTTTTAACCGCAGCATTCACCATGTTTTTAATTTGCATGGTAGATTGCAGGATGGTAAACTGGGTGTGATTGTGTAAATGCGCAAACCTAGCATCCTCCATCAATGCAATATTCTCCGAAAGGTTAATGTCTTCGGTAGCGATTTCAGATTGCTTGAGTCTTGCGGCTATTTTCTCACTTTGCTTTTTTAGATTGATGTGTTTTAAGCCAATCCCTTGAATTAAAGCAGGGTTTTGAATCTTATAAGCCTCTAAAAAGCCATCATTTACTAGTAGTTCTTCTTCAGAAAATCCATTGGTACGAATCAATTCTAAGAAACAACGGGTAGTTGCCTCAACATCTGCAGTCGCATTATGGGCTTCTGAAAAGGGTGTTTGGAATAAAAACAGGTGTAATTCCGTTAGTGTTGGAAGTTTAAATTTCCCTCCTCTACCTCCTGGAATTTGACATAAACTAGCCGTACGTTCAGTACAAGTGTCTAAAATAGGTAATTTGTTTAGGGGAGATTCCATGCCAGCACGGTGGAATTCACAACCCATAATATTTAAATCAAACTTTACGTTTTGTCCTACTACAAACGTTGTTTTTTCTAGTGCTTCATTAAACCTGGCCAGACCATCATGTAAAACAATCCCTTGTTCATGGGCAAGTTCCGTAGAAATTCCATGTATTCTTTCTGCATCATAGGGGATGTTATAGTCTTCGGGAATGATTAAAAAATCGTCGTGTTCCAGCAGTTTTCCAAACTCGTCGTGTAGCTGCCAAGCTATTTGAACACAGCGAGGCCAGTTATTAGTGTCTGTAATTGGAGCATTCCAACTCTTTGGTAAACCCGTTGTTTCTGTATCAAAAATTAGGTACATGAAGTCTGAATATTTATAGTGTAAAATGAGGGTTTAAAATTAACCCTTTTGAAATAGATAGCCTTAGTTGATGACCCTTTTTTATCAAAAGTTGTTTTTCGTTAAATAGATTCATGATAAATAAGCTTTTATTTAGTTTATATGCAAGGGGTTATGTCTTTGTTTGTGCGTTTTTTTTGGAAAATATGTGTTTTTACATTTAAAACCTAACAACGGTCATTGTTCTTAAAATGTGCATGTTGTAATTTTAACATATTAAACAGATAGATGCGACTGTATGGAGCCATGTAATAAGATGCAATTTTCAAAACCGAATAAACTTTTTAGCACAACTGGTGTGGTTGAATCCGTTTGTGGAACAGAAGCTACAGTACGTTTACAGTCCAATGCAAATTGTGAGGGTTGTAAGGCGCAATCTGCCTGTGGTGTGGACAGTGGGGATAAAGTCGTTCATGTGAAAATGGATAAATCCATTGATTTAAATTCCATTATTACCGTGGGAATTGACAAGAAAAAAGGTTTAATAGCGGTGGTTTATGCCTATGTACTCCCTTTTGTATTGGTGTTAATTAGCTTACTTATCGGATCTGTATTTTTAACCGAAGCTGTTGCCGGACTACTGTCTTTGGCAATATTGATCCCTTATTATATACTGCTCTATTTTTTAAGAGCATCATTTACCGAAAAATTTAGAGTTTTATTATTAAATCAAATTAAGAACTAAAAACGATGTTATACAGTGTTTTATTATTGGTGATGTTGGGTGTTTTTGCGGCACTCATCTTATATTTTGTATCCAAGAAGTTTTATGTATACGAAGATCCGTTGATTGAAATAGTAGAGGATGCACTTCCTGCTGCCAATTGTGCAGGTTGTGGATTTCCAGGCTGTAAAGCATTTGCTGAAAACTTGGTGAAATCCGAAGATATTTCTGAGATGTTTTGTCCTGTAGGAGGAAATGAGACCATGAAAGCAGTGGCTGATATCCTAGGGAAGGAAGTGACTGAACAAGCCCCTACTGTAGCGGTTGTTCGCTGTCAAGGTTCCTGTGAAGTTCGTCCTAAAACTACGGAATTTCAAGGCCCTTTATCCTGTAGTATTTCTACCTTATTATACGGTGGAGAAACCGATTGTGAATACGGTTGTTTAGGAATGGGAGAATGTGCAGATGCCTGTGATTTTGATGCCATGTTTATGGATGAGAAAACGGGATTGCCAGTGGTGATTACCGATAAATGTACTTCCTGTGGTGCTTGTGTAAAAGCCTGTCCTAAAGATATTATTGAGATGCGTCCAAAAAAGAAACGTGATTTGAAAATATTTGTCAGCTGTATGAATCAAGACAAGGGAGGGATTGCAAGAAAAGCCTGTTCCGTTGCCTGTATCGGTTGTAATAAATGTTTTGATATCTGTCCAAAAGACGCAATCAAAATGGAAAACATGTTGGCATATATAGATCCAGACTTATGTACGCTGTGTAGAAAATGTGTGCCTGTCTGTCCTACGGACTCTATTTTAGAAACCAATTTTCCTCCGCCTAAAGTGAAGAAAGAAGATACTAAAAAGCCGGTGAAAAAGGTGAAAAAAGTAGTAAAAGAAATAAGTGAAGATGTGGTGGCTACCAAGGTGAAACCAACAGTTAAAAAGGAACCAAAAACGGCTACTGAAAAAGTGGAAGCTATGGTTGAAAGTGTAACCTTAGAAAAAATAGAAAACAATGCTTAAAACATTTCCAAAAGGAGGTGTGCACCCTCCAGAAAATAAAATTACAGCGACTAAAAGTATTCAGAGATTGCCGGTACCCAAAACAGTTCATGTTCCGGTAGCACAACACATAGGTGCGCCCGCTCAAATAATTGTGGAACGTAAAGAGAAAGTGGTCATTGGACAAGTCATTGCGAAATCAGGTGGTTTTGTCTCTTCTAATATTCATTCGCCAGTTGCGGGAGTCGTGACAAAAATAGATAAGATAATAGATAGCAGTGGTTATAAAAAAGACTGTATCGTTATCCGTGTCGATGTCAAGGACGAAAGTAATTTTGTGGACGAAGTATTTCCTATTAAACATACGATTGAACAATCTTCCGAGGAGATTGTAAAAATAATAGCCGATTACGGAATTGTTGGATTGGGTGGAGCTACCTTTCCGTTACACGTGAAATTAGCCCTGAAACCAGATCAAAACATCGATTGCTTGTTGATAAACGGAGTCGAATGTGAACCGTATTTAACAGCCGATCATCGCTTGATGTTGGAAAAAACCGAAGAAATTGTCATCGGTATTAAAATCCTATTAAAAGCTTTTGGAATTCACAAAGCGATTATTGGTATTGAAAACAATAAAAAGGATGCGATTATAGCATTGCAGAAAATTTGTAAAAACGAACCGGATATACAAATTGCAGCCTTAAAAGTTAAGTATCCTCAAGGAGGTGAAAAGCAATTGATACGTGCTATTTTAGGAAGGGAAGTGCCTGTAGGGGGCTTGCCTCTAAATGTGGGCGTAGTTGTGCACAATGTAGGGACGGTATTTGCCGTGTACGATGCTGTGCAAAATAACAGACCTTTGACAGAAAGAGTGGTCACAGTAACTGGAAAGTCTTTAGAGACTTCTGGTAATTTCTGGGTAAAAATAGGAACCCCTATTTCGGACTTAATTGCCGCGGTGGGTGCCTTACCAGAGGATACTCGAAAAATTATAAATGGAGGCCCTATGATGGGGAAGGCGATTAAAAACACCAATATCCCGGTCACCAAAGGAACTTCAGGTATTTTGTTGATTGCGGAGAAGGAAGCCAGTAGAAAAGAAGTACAAAACTGTATCAGATGTGCAACCTGTGTGGCGGTTTGTCCGATGGGCTTAGAACCAAATTTATTGATGAGCTTGACAGAGAAAACAATGTTTGAACAGGCGGTATCTGAAGATATCATGACCTGTATAGAATGTGGTTCTTGTAGTTATGTATGTCCTTCTAATCGTCCTATTTTGGATCAAATTAGACTGGGGAAAACAGTGGTAAAAAAATTAGACCTTTTAAAGAATTAATAATGAGTATTCAGAAAAATATAATATCAGCTTCGCCACATGTACATTCTGGTAAAGCATCAAAAACAGTCATGTATGATGTAGTAATTGCATTAATTCCTGCCTTTTTGGTCTCCATGTATGTCTTTGGGATTCCTGCGTTAATCACCACATCGGTGGCCGTAATATCTTGTTTGTTCTTCGAGTATGGGATTCAGCGTTTTATCATGAAAACCAAGACTTCTATTACTGATGGTTCCGCCTTAATTACGGGGTTATTATTGGCATTTAACTTGCCTTCTTCCATTCCGCTTTGGATGATTGTAGTGGGGAGTTTAGTGGCCATTGGAGTCGCAAAATTGTCTTTTGGAGGATTGGGCTTTAATATTTTTAACCCTGCCATTGTAGGACGTGTATTCTTATTGGTCTCGTTTCCTGTTCAGATGACAAGCTGGCCTAGTGCTACGCCTGGAGCATTTCCTCTAAGCGATGCTGTATCTGGTGCAACACCTTTGGGCATTGTAAAAGAAGGTTTAATGTACGGTGAAACCATGACAGCCTTGGCGAGTAAAATCCCTTCAAATATCGATTTGTTTTTAGGAGTCACTGGAGGTTCTTTGGGAGAAATGTCTGTCTTAGCCTTGTTGCTAGGAGGTGTTTATTTATTAATTCGTAAAGTTATTTCTTGGCATATTCCCGTGGCAATGTTAGGGAGCATGGCATTGTTTTCAGGAGCTTTTTGGCTCTATGATCCGACAATGTATGCAAGTCCAATGTTTCATGTATTAGCTGGGGGTGCTGTATTAGGAGCCTTTTTTATGGCTACAGATATGGTAACCAGTCCTATGACCACAAAAGCGATGTTAGTTTTTGCAGCCATGATAGGAATTATAACCATGGTAATTAGAATGTTTGGAGTGTATCCAGAAGGGGTTTCTTTTGCCATATTAATTATGAATGCATTTGTGCCA
The DNA here is from genome assembly GCA_002400885.1 of Flavobacteriaceae bacterium. Taxonomy (GTDB): domain Bacteria; phylum Bacteroidota; class Bacteroidia; order Flavobacteriales; family Flavobacteriaceae. Next base: position 2,077 of record NVRM01000025.1, on the reverse strand, counting down.
TTGTTGAATAAGATGCTGAAACCGAAACGTTTTGGGGCTAAAATAACTGCTAAATTTGTATAAGTCATGAAGAAAAAAGAATCAACTTTTATAAACATGCTAGCGGCCTTGTTTATCGTAACACTTATCTCTGGATTCGCGTTGTCCTATGTAAATATCGCTACAGAAGGACCCATTTCGGAAGCAAAATTAAAACGCAAAGTAGCAGCTATAAAAATGGTGGTACCTGCTTTTGATAACAATCCGGTTTCAGAAATGAAAACTATTTTTGCGGAAGGATATAAGGATAGTATCGAAGTATATGTAGCACGTATGGGAACCGAAAAAGTAGGAACGGCTATTATAGGAATGAGTTCAAAAGGTTTTAGTGGTTTAATAAAAGTGATGGCCGGTTTTAATCCGGATGGTACTATAAAAAACATTCAGGTGCTAGAACAAAAAGAAACACCTGGTTTAGGAACTAAAATTAAAAGCGAGCGATTTATTCAGCAATATGTAACTAAAAACCCTGCCTCATTTGACCTCAAAGTAAAAAAAGATGGCGGTCAAGTTGATGCTTTAACTGGAGCAACGATCAGTACACGTGCTTTTAGTGCCGCGGTACAACAGGCGTATGAGGTATTTGAAAATCTAAAAAAGGACTAGGAGTATGGAATCAACTGTAAATAAAAAAGAAACATTTTTAAGAGGAATTGTAGCCGAGAACCCTGTTTTTGTAATGTTGTTAGGAATGTGTCCTACGCTGGGAGTGACTACTTCTGGGTTTAATGGATTGGGAATGGGAGTGGCAACGGCTTTTGTATTACTGATGTCAAATATAGTGGTTTCACAAGTGAAAACGCAAATTCCTAGTAAGGTGCGTATTCCAGCATTTATCATCATTATTGCCTCTTTTGTAACCATCGTAGAAATGGTCTTGGAGGCTTATATCCCGTTTTTATACGAGCAATTGGGGATTTTCATCCCATTAATTGTAGTGAACTGTTTGATATTGGGTAGGGCAGAAGCCTTTGCTTCGAAAAATAATTTATTAGATTCAATCATCGATGCCTTGGGAATGGGACTTGGATTTATCATCGCCTTAACATTGTTAGGTGCGGTCAGGGAAATTTTAGGAAGTGGAAGCTTGTTTGGAATGTCGTTTGTTCCGGAGAACGCAAGTACCTTTATTATCTTTATTTTGCCTCCTGGAGCCTTTATCGCTTTGGCATTTTTATCAGCAATATTTAATAAAATACCTACAAAATAAAACATCATGGATTATATTTTAATTTTAATATCGGCGGTATTTGTAAACAACATTGTACTTGCTCAGTTTTTAGGAATCTGTCCGTTTTTTGGCGTTTCTAATAAGGTATCTACCTCTATCGGAATGTCTGGTGCAGTACTTTTTGTAATGACTATTGCCACCATGGCTACCTATTTATTACATCAATATGTATTGATGCCTGCAGGTTTAGAATATTTAAGAACCATCACCTTTATTTTGGTGATTGCGGCTTTAGTACAAATGGTAGAAATAATTTTGAAAAAAGTGAGTCCTCCTTTATACCAAGCATTGGGAGTGTTTTTACCTTTAATTACGACCAATTGTGCCGTATTAGGGGTTGCTATTTTAGCCTTGGGATTGGAAGATGTGAGCTTGTTAAAAGCAGTGTTCTATGCCATTGCGAATTCTATTGGTTTTGGATTGGCCTTGATCATATTTGCTAGTATAAGAGAGCAAATGGAATTAGCGGAAGTGCCAAAAGGGATGAAAGGAGTTCCCATCAATTTAATTATTGCGGGTTTATTATCCATGGCTTTTCTTGGTTTTACAGGCTTGGTATAAAAACGGAACAGGAAAGAGATTGTTTTTTAAATAGTTAACTTCGGTTACTTGTTTATACAGTCGCTTTTAAAAATGATAAAATAAGAGATGTTTGATACGATGATTCAAATTATCTTCATATATTTGCACAATTAAAATTAATAATCAAGGTCGCGTACCTTAAAATTTAACACAAAATGCCAGTAAAAATTAGATTACAAAGACACGGTAAAAAAGGAAAACCTTTTTATTGGGTAGTAGCTGCAG